>NZ_CEYNSH010000001.1:0-2792 GCF_982872775.1 Psychrosphaera sp.
ACCGGTCACCGCCATGATGCCGGTGTTTACTTCTTGAATTGCAAGCTGCTCTGGGCTTGCATCTTTTTGTTCAACGATACCCACAACGACGCCGTTTTCATCGCGAACAATTCGACCATAACCTGTTGGGTTATCTAATTTAACCGTTAACAAAGCGATGCCTTGCTCTGGTTTTACTGCCAATAGACGCTCTAAAGTCGAAGATTGAATTAACGGTACATCGCCATACAAAATTAAAATTGTGTGATCGTCAGGCATGAATTCATTGGCCACTTTTACCGCATGGCCTGTGCCTTTTTGCTCGGCTTGTAATGCCCAATTAACCGAATTGTGGGCAAGGGCTTCTTTTAACTGGTCGCCACCATGGCCATAAACCACTGTGTTATTGTTCGAACCTAGTGTGCTTGCCGCATCAATAACGTGTTGCACCATAGGTTTGTGGGCAACGGGATGCAAAACTTTTGGCAAGCTCGATTTCATACGCGTGCCTTTACCGGCCGCGAGAATAACTACTGATAAACTCATAATAAACTCAATGTTTCCTTGTTAGATGAGGCACATTATACCCACTCAAAAATGAAAATCTTGTAAAAATCCAAGCCTTTTTTAGGTTTAGTACAATGCCGATTAGCTACTACAAGAAATATTAATAGAACTGGCCCAAGCTGGTGGATGTTTGGCGTACTCTTCAAACTGCCTCTGTTCTTCAAAAGGTTTTTGCAACACTTCATATAACTCATTGAGTTTATTGAGGTCTCCCTTTTCTGCGTCTTCAATTGCAACTTGAGCTAAATGAGTGCGTAAAATGTATTTGGGGTTTACCGAACACATAGATTGTGTCCGTTGCTGTGATGAGGTTGACTCGAACTGGAGGCGCTGGTGGTATTTATTTAACCAAGTTTGGGCTTGTTCTCTATTCAAAAACAAGTCAACAAAGCGCTGTCCGTTTTGTTTTAAATCTAACGTTTCACTCAGGGTCCGCCATACGATGGTGTAGTCGGCTTTATTGACTTGCATGATAGCCAAAAGCTCACCGAGGATGGCTCGGTCTTCGGTTTTGTGTTTTTTTAAGCCTAGTTTGTCTCGCATTAAGTTTGTGTATGTACCGAGAAGATGTGGTTCGTATTTTTGCAATTCTTCTCGAATTACATTCTCAGGTAATAGCGATGATAAAGCATGGCCCAGCACGTTTAAGTTCCAAAGTGCTACGCTGGGTTGCTCATCAAAAGCATAACGGCCGGTATCGTCCGAATGGTTGCAAATGTGCTTTGGGTTGTATTCATCTGAAAAACCAAATGGGCCATAATCAAAGGTGATACCTAGTACTGACATGTTATCGGTATTCATGACGCCGTGACAAAATCCAAAAGCTTGCCATTTGGCGACCATTTCAGCGGTTCTGCGTATGACAAATCGAAACATTAACTGTGTTTCTTCCGTTATCGAAACTGGTTCTGGTGATTCTTTCCATTCACTCAATTGCATGAGATCCGGATGAGACTGAGGAAGTACTTGATACAGACAGTATTTAACCAAGCGTTCTTGTAAGTCGACGTCGCCCGTATGATAGGCGTACTCAAAATGGCCAAATCGCAAATGACTTGGACAAACCCGAATAAGTGCTGCGCCAGGCTCTATTGTTTCTCGTTGAACCGACTCACCTGTGGTAAATACACCTAAGGCTCTAGAAGTCGGAATTCCGAGATAATGCAAAGTTTCGGATGCTAGAAATTCACGAACGGAGCTCCGAATTACTGCCTTGCCATCACCAAATCGAGAAAAAGGAGTTTGTCCTGCACCTTTGACGTGTAGGTCTATGCGGCCATTGTCGGTAAGAATCTCGCCCAACAATACACCTCTACCGTCACCGAGTTGTGGGTTGTATTGGCCAAATTGATGGCCCGTGTATTTTTGAGCGATTGGCTGTGCACCCTGAACTTGAGTCTGGCCTGAAAACCAATTAAGCGCATCTTGCGACAACAATGACTGGTATGGCTTAACAGATTTGATTGTTGAATTGGACAAGTCTTGGTCGACGTCTTTGCTCTTAATTAACCACTTGGGCGCTGGAAAGGTATGAGGTTTAATCGATGCTGACATTTCTGGTAGCTGAGCTTGGAAAGTATTGTCGAAAACAAGTTGTAAATCTGACTCAGGTACTTGGTTATTTGACGGCATGAATCGGCCTTTTTTTGATCTAGCTTAATAAAACAAAAGTAAATTAAGTTAAGTTAAAATTGGAGAACAGTGCTACTTTTTAGTACAGGTTGTTCATTAAAGTTCGGCATTAGTTGTGTGGTGAATCATGATGAAGCCCAATTTAACGTCCCAAGTTCCAACTCAAACCAATGATATTGTGGAGTTATTATGTATAAAACACTGTTAACACTATGCTCAGTTGCGGCGCTTTCTTTTATTCCGATGCAAGCTAAGGCCGCTGATATCGAAGCAGGTAAAGCAAAAGCGGCAACCTGTGCGGCTTGTCATGGTGCCAATGGCATTAGTGCTATTCCGACATACCCAAATTTAGCGGGTCAAAAACCTCTGTATATCATTGCTCAATTAAAAGCGTTTAAATCGGGCGAACGCAAAAATGCGATGATGGCTCCAATGGCCTCGATGTTAAGCGATGAAGATATGGAAAATATCGCAGCTTATTACGCATCGCTAAAATAGAGCCTGGACTTGCCGGCTTAACTTTCTAAATGACGGCTGATGACTTGAATAAAGGCATCGCCGTAGCGCTCTAACTTGGTTTCACCTACGCCAGATATCGCCAACATCTGGCGTGA
>NZ_CEYNSH010000001.1:2892-12746 GCF_982872775.1 Psychrosphaera sp.
CCCGTTTCCTGATAATAACTCTCTATGGTTTTGGGTAAGTCATAGTGAACAACAAAACGAATATTCGGTTTGTTTATGCCCATACCGAATGCCACAGTGGCAACGACGATTTGAATATTGTCGCGCTGAAATTGCTCTTGGACATGGTTGCGGTGCGAGGTGTCATAACCAGCATGATAAGCCGCAACGCGGTAACCTTTGTTGGCTAACTTGTCGGTAATATCATCCACTCTTGCTCGACTCGAACAATAGACAATCCCGCTTTGATCGGTTTGGCTTTTTAAGAACAGCATCAGCTGACTCAAAGGCTTAAATTTTTCTTCAATCGTGTATCTAAGGTTTGGCCTGTCAAAGCTACCTGTATGAACGAACGGTTCGTTGAGTTGTAACTGTGCGGCGATGTCGAATCTCGTTGCTCTGTCGGCCGTTGCGGTAAGTGCCATAATTGGCACATCTGGAAACTGTGGTTTGATGCAATTTAGGCGCAAGTAGTCTTGCCTAAAATCGTGCCCCCAATGTGATAAACAGTGAGCTTCATCGATGGCAAACAAGCCGACACCACAAAAGCGAATGTGCTCCATAAACTGATATTGCAACAAACGTTCAGGAGAAACATAGAGAATTTTAATCTCGTTGTGCTGTACTTGATTCATCACCTGCATTTGTTGTTCGCGAGTCTGTTGGCTATTAACAAACGCGGCCGCAATACCCAGTTCGAGCAGTTGGTCGACTTGGTCTTTCATCAATGACAAAAGTGGCGTAACAACGATGGTTACTTTATCGAGTAAGAGGGCTGGAATTTGATAACACAAACTTTTACCACCGCCCGTTGGCAACAGGACCATTGAGTCTTGGCCTGATAAACAAGCGTCGATGACCTTTTCTTGGCCATCGCGAAACGTCTCATAACCAAAGACTTGGCTGAGTACCTGATGAGCACTGGTAAATTGCCCATTTGGGGTTTCTGCTACAACGGTGTTGGACTGTGGCGCGGCATTAGTATTAAAAAATTCAGACAAACTTTTACTTTTTTTGATGTGACTCTCAATGACGCACATTGTACCATCATCACCTCGAAACAGGGCAGGGAAAAATATGCTTTCTAACGATCAGAAAAAGGCTTGGTTAGTCCAGGTTTTTAACAGTTTGAATTTTAACGTCAATCTTGGTCTAAATATTACCGTCTGTGAAGATGACAAGGCTGAGATCCGATTTCTGTGGGACGACAAATTAATGGGCAACCCGATGCAGAAAATTTTGCACGGTGGTGTGACCGCAACAGCACTCGATACGGTCGGCGGCATTCTTGCCATATACAGTCGAATTGCCAATATTGAAATGACATCAGAGGCGGCCCTTGCCGACTTTACCAAACGCGTCGGTACGATTGATTTACGTACTGATTATTTACGACCTGGTCGTGGCGATGAATTTATTGCATCGGCCAAACTCATTCGTTCGGGCAGCCGTGTGTGTGTTTGTCGAATGGAATTACATAACCAAAAGGGCGATCAAATTGCCTTTGGTACTGGCACTTACCTAGTAGGATAAAAATTTAATGAATGAACAAGCCAAGCAAGGTGTCATCTTTGCGCTTCTTGCTTATACCATGTGGGGCATTGCACCATTATTTTTCAAGCAGTTGCAGTTTATGCCCTCATTGGAGATTTTGGCTCATCGAGTAATTTGGTCAGCACTGTTGTTGGTGGTCATTATTGGTCTTCGTAATAATCTTCACAAAGTCCGGGCTATTTTTAAAAGTCGTCGACAGCTTTCTATTCTTACGGTGAGTGCTTGTTTATTGGGCTTTAATTGGTGGTTGTTTATTTGGGCGATCAATAATGATCATATTTTGGACGCTAGCCTTGGTTACTACATCAACCCATTACTAAACATTGCTCTGGGGATGGTGTTCCTCAAAGAACGCCTATCAAAGCTACAATATGCTGCGGTTGGCTTGGCATTGACGGGCGTTGCGATTCAAATTGTGACGTTTGGGTCGTTTCCTTACATTGCACTAAGTTTGGCGATCTCATTTGCTATTTATGGCTTGATAAGAAAAACCGTCGCGGTAGATGCGATGCCAGGCTTGTTGATTGAATCTTTAGTGATGATATTGCCTGCGTTTGTTTACTGGTTTGCCTTTGCGACAAGTCCTGCAACTAACTTGCTCGAAAATAGCATGACAATAAACGCCCTCATTATTGGTGCTGGGTTGGTGACGACAGCGCCGTTACTTTGTTTTGTTGAGGCAGCACGACGTCTTAACTATTCAACTCTTGGATTTTTCCAATACATAGGGCCGAGCTTGATGTTTATGCTTGCGGTATTTGTTTACGGTGAGGAATTTGGTCAAGATCGTTGGGTGACGTTTGGTTTTATCTGGACCGCACTGGTTGTTTACAGCTACGCTAGTTTTAGAAATTCAAAAAAACCAAAGACTTCCGTTTAATACTTATCCGCTATACGAAAAAGGAATAATAAATCATTTATTGTTCCTTTTTGTAATAACAAATCTTACTTAAGCTATTGCTAATAAATTAGTGATTATAAGGGTTGTAGAACAATCTGCAGCATCAGGCTTAAGTAATGAAATCTCAAGAAAAATCAAACTCTTCATTTAGACAAAATAGTAGTAAAGCTACTTTTATGGCGCTTACGGCTGTACTTTCTGGTTTTGCCTCAAGTTCTGTCATGGCAACAAATGGTTATTTTACTCATGGCTACGGGATGACGCACAAAGGTATGGCTGGTGCGGGTATTGCGATTAGCAATGATGTCATGTCAGCCGCTAATAACCCTGCCGCTCTATCGGTTGAAGGAACTCAACTTTCAGCAGGTGTAGACCTTTTCTCGCCAAGTCGAGAATATCGAGTATCAGACGTGGAATTCTTTGCTGAAGGTGGGTTTTATTTACCAGGTTCGGGTCAAAAAAGCGAAAATGACTACTTCTTAATTCCAGAATTTGCGTTTGGTTATGACGTAAATGATGGATGGAATGTCGGCTTAACGGTTTATGCCAATGGTGGCATGAATACAGAGTATGCTGTGAGCAAGCCTAACCCTGGGACGTTTTATGCGGGCACGACAGGCGTTGATTTAAAGCAGTTATTTGTCAGCCCGACCGCGAGTTACCAGATTTCTGAAAATACTCGAGTTGGTTTTGCGCCTGTGTTTGTGGTTCAACAGTTTGAAGCAACGGGCGTTGCAAGCTTCGCAGGTTTCTCGAGTGACCCAACATCGGTATCAAATAACGGCACTGATACCTCCACAGGCGTTGGCTATCATGTAGGTATTCAACATCAAGTCAATTCTAACCTAGACTTAGGTGTAAGTTATCGTTCGTCAGTGAGTATGTCTGAGTTGGATAAATACCAAGGTTTGTTTGCTGAGCAGGGCGGATTTGATTTACCAAGTTCCTACCAAATTGGGGCCGCTTACCAAATAAATCCTCAACACCAACTACTGTTGGATTGGCAACGCATCAACTACAGCGAAGTCGCGAGCGTCGCCAATCCAATGAGCAACATTATGGTCGCGCCGCTCGGAGCGGATAATGGTGCTGGTTTCGGTTGGCAAGACATGAAAATCGTTAAGTTAGGTTATCAATGGCAGCGTACTGAAGAGCAGATATTACGTGCTGGTTTGTCCTACGGTGAACAACCGATCCCTAGCTCTGAAGTGCTCTTTAATATCCTGGCGCCGGGTGTGCAGGAGTGGCATGTCACTGCGGGCTTAACTCAACACTTAAGTGATGATGTCGCGGTCAACGTTGCTGGCTTTTACTCACCTGAAAAAACAGTGAGCGGAGCAAACTTTCTAGCACCTAATCAGCAAGTTGAGTTGTCTATGAGTCAATTTGGTTTTGGTGCTTCCATTACTTGGCAGCTTTAACAAAGGAGGCCATTGTGATAACTGAATTTACGCCAATATCTGCGTTAATTGGCGGTGCCCTTATTGGTTTAGCCAGCGCGGCACTACTACTCTTTTATGGGAAAATAGCCGGTGTTTCAGGAGTACTGCAAGCGCTTTTCAATCCGTTCAGGTCAGAGAATAGCTGGAAGTTAACTTTTGTATTGGGCTTAATCACAGCGGGTCTTTTGACGAGTTGGTTAGCGCCTGAATGGATGGAAGGGGAATTGCGATTACCACCGTGGCTCATTGCCGTTGCCGGTCTTGCGGTGGGATTAGGAACAACATTAGGAAATGGTTGTACTAGCGGACATGGTGTGTGTGGAATGTCACGCTTTTCTGGCCGCTCTTGGGTAGCAACGATTGTCTTTATGGTTGTGGCTATTGTCGTTGCGAATTCAATGTCGCTACTTGCTGTGGGCTAGAAGGAGAAGTTAACGTGATTAAACAAATCGGTACGTTTTTTATAGGCTTAGTATTTGGTTTGGGGTTGATTGTCAGCCAGATGACCAACCCCGATAAAGTCTTAAACTTTTTGACTTTTGGTGACGATTGGGACCCTAGCTTGAGTCTGGTTATGGCCGCGGCGATGGCTGTGATGATGCTAGCCTGGTGGCGCGTATCAAAACGAAACAAGCCGATGTTTTCTAGTGGCTTTGATTTAAGTGAATTTAAACAAATTGACATAAAGCTCATAACTGGCGCAGCGTTATTTGGTCTAGGTTGGGGAATCAGTGGTATTTGTCCAGGCCCAGGTGTGGTGCAGTTAGCCAGTGGTAATTTAGACTTTATCTTGTTTTTTGTCGCTGTTTTAGTGGGTATGTATTTACCAAAAGTTTTGACAAGAAATAAAGCTTAACGGTTATTCCATTTCTGTCACTTATTTCACATCAAAAACAAAAAAGAGGCTTAAAAGCCTCTTTTTCATATTGTTGTATAGTACTCAGTTGTTTCTTCTAAAGACCTAAAGTTGAGACAATGCTGTTTCAGCATCGCTTACTTTAAACTCTTTTGGTGCTTCAACATTAAGTTGAGTCACAACACCGTCTTCAACGATCATTGAGTAACGAACTGCACGCACGCCACCAAATGTGCCCGTATCCATGCTTAGGCCAGCAGCTTCATGAAATTCTGCGCCACCATCGGCAAGCATAATGATCTCATCAGCGTTTTGTGATTTGCCCCAAGCTGACATGACAAACCCATCGTTCACCGATACACAAATGATGCTGTCGACGCCTTTGGCTTTGATTTTATCAGCTAACGCCACATAGCCTGGTAAGTGTGCTTCTGAGCAAGTTGGAGTAAACGCACCTGGTACGGCAAACATCACAACTTTTTTACCAGCGAATAATTCTTCTGTGCTGGTGGTTTTCATTTCGCCGTTTTCCATGTGTTGGAATTGAGCAGAAGGGAGTCTGTCGTTTACTGAAATCATGTTGCTTCCTTAATAATTGATAAAACGTTTTAACTCATCTAGACATCAAGGTAGACCAGAAATGTCTACATGAGAATTAAATTTAGCTATTTCATCGCCGCTTTTACATATACGTCAAAGCGGTTCTTTTTGGTTTCGATTTTTGTACTCGGTGTTTGGTTATTTAAAAACGGTGCGTAGTCAGGTCTTTTAACGACGACACGTTTCGTTGCGAGTTGATAAGACAGTGGTAAAAGCTCATCGGCGTCGTCATCAGTCCCAACAAACTGCTGAAAAATCGCCATGTCTTTTTTGACTGCCGCTGATTTTTCTCGATGCGGGAACATAGGATCTAGATACACCACGTCGTAATCGTCTTTGTTTTTTATAGCTTGCTGCAGTGCTTGTTGAGACGGAGCGTTGATTAGCTTCATTCGTTCATCAAACCAAGGTAGTGAGTCATCCGCTCGAGCACGGCGAAAGCCATCAACTAACATCATATAAACAGGGACTTGTCGCTCAACTAATGTCACCTCACAACCTAGAGAAGCAAGGACAAAGGCGTCTTTACCCATGCCAGCCGTTGCGTCCAAAACCTTAGGCGTTGCCCCTTTGTTGAGTCCTGCGGCTTTTGCGATTGCTTGGCCTTTACCACCACCAAACTTGTGTCTATGAGCATTGGCACCACCAACAAAATCAACAGAAATTTTGGTTTTTCCGTCAATCGTCAAACAAAGCTGGTCATCGGTGAATACTGCGTGCAGTTCCGTTTGACCCTTTTGATAAACGGGCTGGTGGTTCATTCGTTGCCAGCCAAATTGATCAGCTAGTTCGATGATCTCTAGAGGCGCCGATTGCCAGTGATAAAACTTCATTAACGCATTCCCACAACATTGTCACCGATAGAGAATGACAATATACGACTCAGCGCATTAAACGACAAACCCGTTTCGCGTTGCCATTGATTAAAACAAGCTTGAATTGTGGTTTGTGATTTTTTGGTATTTAGGCCGCCATCAATAAGTTTGTAGGCTCTAAAGTAGGCTTCGTTGTCGCGGCTTAGTAAAAACGTATCGACACCCAAAAAGCGCAAGGCATAAGGGCCCGTATTTCCGCCTAACCTTGCACCGTGTTTCTTGAGGAAGTTCCACAACCCAATCACATCGTCTTTTGGCCATTTTGCGACAAACTTTCCGAACGAGCCGTGATCCGCTGCGACTTCGTAAATCATTTGCGCATTGTCTTTAATCGTCATGACCTTTTTGGCATTGCGAATGATGCGTTCGTCTTTACATTTTTGTTCCCACATTTCGTCTGGCATCATCAACATCTTTTCGATATTGAAATCAAAAAACGTGTCTTCAAAACCAGGCCATTTTTGTTCGACAACCCGCCAAACAAAGCCACTTTGGAATATTTGTTTAGTAAATTGCGCAAGCCAGCGATCGTCGGGAATGCGGCTGACATCAATATCTGGCTCGTTGGCACCGGCCATTGTCATTACCAATGAGCGGCTACCTTTTCGCTCTATGGCTCGAGCAAGTACGTCCTCGAAAGACTCTAAATTTTTAATTGTCTCAGTAGTCATGTTTGTAAATTTTCATCAACTAAAAAAATCAGGCAGCGTTAGGCTGCCTGGACGTCAGTATCAATGCCCGAATGACGCAATAATGCATCGATTTGAGGTTCGCGGCCTCTAAACGCTTTGAAGAGCTCCATCGGTTCTTGGCTTCCGCCACGCTCTAGAATATTGGTTAAGAATTGTTGGCCGGTGTTTTCATTAAAAATACCTTCTTCTTCGAATTTAGAGAAGGCATCGGCAGACAAGACTTCCGCCCATTTATAGCTGTAATAACCAGCTGCATAGCCACCTGCAAAGATATGCCCAAAGCTATGTTGAAAACGGTTTGTTTGAGTTGGTGTCACAACTGCGACTTGTTCACGTACTTCATTTAGAATTGATTGAATACGTGCGCCTTGCTCTGGTGAGTATTCGTGATGAATACGGAAATCGAACAAGCTAAACTCGAGTTGGCGTACCATCATCATCGCTGATTGGAAGTTTTTAGCTGCCAACATCTTATCAAGTAACTCTTTTGGTAAAGGCTCGCTTGTCTCGAAATGACCTGAGATAAAGGCTAACGCCTCTTCTTCATAACACCAGTTCTCTAAGAACTGACTTGGTAATTCGACGGCATCCCAAGCAACACCGTTGATACCCGCAACGGCCGCTTCGTCGACCTGGGTCAACATATGATGAATACCATGACCAAACTCGTGGAATAAGGTGACGACTTCATCGTGGGTAAACAAGGCCGGTTGATCGCCAATCGGTTGATTGAAATTACAGGTCAAATAAGCAATTGGGGTTTGAAGTTCGCCAGAGCCAAATTTAATTCGACCTTGGCAGTCATCCATCCAAGCACCACCGCGCTTTTTCTCACGGGCGTATAAGTCTAAGAAAAAGCTACCGCGATACGTATTCGATTTATCAAAAATATCAAAGAACTGAACATCTTTATGCCATACATCGACTTTTTTAGGATGAGGCTTGACCGTAATGCCAAATAATTTGTTTACCGTCGTAAACAATCCAGTTAATACCTTGTCGGCTGGGAAATAAGGACGAAGTTGCTCATCAGATATTGAGTAGCGCGCTTGTTTTAGCTTCTCGCCGTAGTAGGTGTAATCCCAAGGGTTAAGAGAAGTAACACCAAATTCTTCTTTGGCAAAGCTTTCTAGTTCTTTAACCTCTCGCTTTGCCTGTGGGACAGACTTGCTTGCTAATTCGTTAAGGAATCCTAAAACTTGTTCAGGGGACTCAGCCATTTTAGTCTCGACGGACTTGTGAGCATAAGAGTCAAAACCTAGAAGGTTTGAAACTTCATGGCGCAGGGCCATTATCTCTTCCATGATCTCAGTGTTATCAAATTCACCGGCGTTAGGACCTTGCTCTGAGGCGCGAGTAGTAAATGCGGTGTACATCTCTTTGCGCAACTTAGCATTGTCAGAATAGGTCATGACAGGCAGGTAACTCGGAAAATCTAGGGTAAACAACCAGCCATCCAATTCTTTTTGCTCGGCCATTTGTTTTGCTGCTGCTTTGGCCGAATCGGGTAGGCCTGCTAGCTCGGCCTCATCAGTAATGACCTTTTGCCAAGCGTGTGTTGCGTCTAAAACATTGTTGCTAAATTGTGAGCTAAGTTCTGATAAACGAGATTGGATTTCACCGTAACGCTTCTGTTGTTCAGGCGCTAAATCAATGCCTGATAACTTAAAATCACGCAGGGCGTTATTAATTACTTTTTGCTGTGCGGTGTTTAGTGTTGTGAATTCATCAGAAGCGGCAAACTCATTGTAGGCTTCAAAAAGTCCTTTATGCTGACCAACCCATGTCCCGTACTCACTTAACATAGGTAAACAAGACTCGTACGCCTCTCTTAATTCGTCACTGCTCACCACTGAGTTCATGTGAGAAACGGGTGACCAGGCTTTAGATAGACGGTTATCTGCTACTTCTACTTGCTCGACTAGAGAGTGCCAAGAGTATGGTTTCGTCTTAACGGCCTTTTCAATGGCTTCTTTACTATCGTTAATGAGTTGTTCGATTGCAGGTTTGACGTGCTCTGGGCGAATCTCTGAAAACGGCGGTAATGGGCGGTTGGCTAATAATGGATTGGAATCGAGTTGGGTCTGGGACATAAAACGGCCTTTTACCTTTAAATCAGTTAATTTGAGACACTTTGTATCGGTCATTTTGTATAGATGAATAAATAAGTCCAAATGATCCATTTACAAGGCTCTAACCTATAATAAAACCGACCTAAAATGAATTATCGATGACATCTATCTACTTTTTCTATTTGGAATTACTTAAGTTAGCCCATATCCTTACGACATTGTAATTTTACAGGATCAGATTTATGACAACACATTTTGACTATATCGCCATTGGTGGCGGAAGTGGTGGTATCGCTTCAGCAAACCGTGCGGCAATGCGCGGTGCGAAAGTTGCACTTGTAGAAGCAAAAGCCATGGGTGGCACCTGCGTAAATGTGGGTTGTGTACCTAAAAAAGCCATGTGGTTTGGTGCGCAAGTAGCAGAAGCGATTCACAAGTACAGCCCAGACTATGGTTTTGATGTGACAGTAAATAACTTTGATTGGGCAAAATTAGTTGAGAGTAGAGAAGCTTACATCAAGCGTATTCACGGCTCTTACGATCGCGTACTAGCGAATAACAATGTGACGGTTATCAATGGTTTTGCCAAATTTGTTGATGCCAAAACTATTGAAGTAGACGGCGTACAGTACACCGCTGATCACATTACCATCGCAACAGGTGGACGCCCGACGTGGCCAGAAATTGAAGGGGCCGAATACGGTATCGACTCTGATGGCTTTTTTGCCCTAAATGAACAACCAAAGCGCACAGTAGTAGTCGGTGCGGGTTATATCGCAGTAGAACTAGCCGGCGTT
Organism: Psychrosphaera sp.; assembly: GCF_982872775.1. NCBI lineage: Bacteria > Pseudomonadati > Pseudomonadota > Gammaproteobacteria > Alteromonadales > Pseudoalteromonadaceae > Psychrosphaera > Psychrosphaera sp. The sequence continues at coordinate 12,700 of NZ_CEYNSH010000001.1, forward strand.
CTTAACAGTCTTGGTACTGAGACAAAATTAGCGGTACGTAAACACGC
>NZ_CEYNSH010000001.1:12846-96633 GCF_982872775.1 Psychrosphaera sp.
GAGCGTTTGTTCAACGGCATGACTGACGTTGTGATGGACTACACTATGGTTCCAACCGTGGTATTTAGTCACCCGGCTATTGGCACAATGGGCTTAACAGAAGAACAAGCCATTGCTCAATACGGTAAAGAAAACGTTAAGGTCTACAACTCGAGCTTCGCAGCTATGTACACAGCGGTTACTGAACATCGTCAAATGACGAAGATGAAGTTGGTTTGTGCAGGTGATAACGAGCGTGTTGTTGGTCTACACGGAATCGGCCTTGGTATGGACGAGATTCTACAAGGCTTCGGTGTCGCTATGAAGATGGGCGCAACGAAAGCAGACTTTGATGCCTGTGTGGCGATTCACCCAACCAGCGCGGAAGAATACGTTACCATGCGTTAAGAATACTTGGAGTGAGTGAAGACTCACTCCTTATATTCTTCTCTCCATTCGGTAGCTTATTTTAGAATGTTATCGATTAAGGTTTTTAAGCAGCTCGGCACGTAATTGTCGGGCTGTTTTTTCATCTAATTCTCTGACTCTCGTTTTTACCTCTTCAGGTAAATGATCACAATCCTCGTTAAACAGCCAATATTCCAACAGCTTAAGCCATGCTCTTTTCTGTTCAACGGATTGCATTTTTACACTAAGTAAAGCGTGTTTAATCGCATCCATAGGTTGTCCTGAGAAAGCAGGCGTGGTTTGCCACCAATAGTTAATTAACAAGTTAACCGATGTCAGTGCTTCGACGTTGTGCCACCACATACTTGGGATAAAAAGTGCGTCACCAGGCTCTAGCGTCACTTGATAAGCGTTTTGTTCAGCGATTCGATATTTTGGAAAACGCGTCAAGTCAGGCTCGTTTACATCAACAAGACTGACTGGCTGGCCAGCTGGAGTAAAGTCTATGGGACCAATATATAAATTTTCGATTTGCTCAGGCGGGAATAGGGTAAAACGACGACGGCCAAAAACATTACACGCTAAATTTTGTGGAATATCAAAATGGGTAGCGGCCACCGACTGTGTGCCTAACCAAGCGCTTATTAAAGGATTGGCGAGGTTTAGGTTAAGTGGGTTTTCTGTTAACCAGTCTGGCATACAATAGGCAACGCTTGTCGAAGCCATGTAAGCAAACGTAGATTGTTCTGGTGCTTCGGATTTGTCGAGAGAGGCAGCTAAGTCTAACGCAGTGAGAAAATCATTAAATGGCATCGCCGTTTGACTGAAGTTTTTATCTTTTAAGTCTGGCGTGTAAAAGAAGCGTGGGCTGTTTTCTAAGCTCTGATTAACATACACAAGTTCATTAGCTGCAATTGACTTGAGGTAACTAATCGAATTTTCTTGCGGAACTGAACACGCCGACCAATGACTCAACAAACCTTTGATCACTAAAGGTGTTGTGCGAGTTTGAAGCATATCTGTGAGGTCTTGGTTGGCCTCGACTGTAATAGACTCAGGCGTAAACATAATCTCAATACTAATCGTTTAAGCCAAGCGCTGATTGCGTCTAGCAATTAACTTTTTAATATTCGTCAACGAAGCCAACATCATGTAAATCGGTTTTAATAACCCTTGTTGCTGTAATGTTGCTGTACTCTCAGGAGACAATTCAGCCAACTTTTCTTCATTAATGGTCATTAACCCAGAGAGATTAATTTGTTCATTATTGTCAAAAGTAACATCTATGGTTAGTGGCTCTAGCAAGTCGTTTGCTTTTAATGCTTCTAACAATAAATCTGCGTGTTGTTTACCCTCTAATATACCTAACAACACTGAGGTTTTTTGGTTTAAAAACTCGGTGTTACCGCCGTGTTCTAAAAACAAGGACTCGCCCTCACTTTCTGACACTTTTGGGTGTGACATATCGATGTGCACCACTGGGTTTTGGGTTGGCACACCTTGTTCCATTGTTTGCTCAAAACCAATTAAAAAAGGCGCTCGTTGAATTGTTAATGGTAAATAATCCGCTTGCCAATCATTGCCATCTAAAAACAGGTTTTGTTGAGTTTGAAAGCCAAATAGGGCGATGATTTCTAGCTTCTCTGGCTGGTCAATACTGCCTTTAATGACAAGAGGGAAGTCGCCTTGTGCTAACGCAAATTCCATCGGGAATATATGGCAAAAACCAATTTGGTCACCGTATTCTGCGCCAAGACTATCAATAACTTTGACGTGCTGGTGGGCCTGATTGTTAAGTGCTTGATGTTGTGACATTGATATTCCTTATTGGCGTTTTTGTTAACGCTGATTTGGCGACGAACAACTATTGTTATTATTTTGAAGTTATTGAGCTGTCTTTAGACATCCACTCTAACAATTCTCTATTAGTTGGTAAACGGCGCAATAATTGCTCAGACTGTTGTTTGAGTTGCTGTTGTTCGCTGTTGGTTTGTTGTTTTTGATTATCCAAAGCACTGCCAAAAGTATCAGGTTGCTCTGGTTTCATACCAAGTAATACATACTGATAACTCGCGGCTGAAAATATTTCATCTTGTTGCCATAAATCGGTATGTTCTGGAGACTTTGACTGCCATAAAGTCATAAGTTCTTGCAGGCTCTCTGGAATACTCGTTGGGTCTTGGTGCGCGAGCCAATAGGGTGATTGACGCTCACTTAGAACATAGTGGTATTTTAAAAAGTCGATGACCTTTTCCCAGCGATAACGAAATAACTCGTTAAATCGTTTGGCTATAACTGGCATTGCCGTTTTATCCAGAGGAAGGTGTTTACAGATATACTGGCTCGATAACTCGACCATGACCAGAGCAGAAGCTTCAAGAGGTTCAATAAAGCCAGCGGCCATACCAACGGCGACACAGTTTTTATGCCAGAATGTTTCTCGATAGCCTGGCTCAAACTTAATCTTTCGAGCGGGCAAAGCGTCAGTATCAAGCGTTCCGCTTGTGTCTTGTAAATATTGTCTCAGAGTTAATTCGGCTTCTTCGTCCGTGCAATATTTGTCGCAATAGACGATTCCGGTACCACGGCGTGATTGCAGGCTGATGTCCCACATCCAACCAATATCAGTGGCGACCGAGCGGGTGCTAGACGGAATCGGACTGTCTTTTGATTCGTATGGTGTTTGAATGGCAATTGCACGATTGTTAAATAAAACAGGAGCCTGGCTCTGCCATGGAATCTTATAGTGTTCTCCAAGTAATACGCTTTTTAAACCGGAACAGTCGACAAACAAGTCACCTTGTATTTGACCTGATTGTTTAGACGTCAACGAAGTAATCGAACCGTCGTCTGTTTCTACTACGTCCGTGATGTGATCAGAAATGTATTCGACATTTAAATGCTCAATACAATGTTGTTTAAGTAATTGACCTAACTTGTCGGCATTAAAGTGAAAGCCATAATTAACAAAGCCAGCATAATCGGGATCTTGAGCCGTTTTTGGGGCTTTGTCGTTGTCACAAATTAATGCTTGAGGAGAGCTAAAATGGGCAAAACTTGGGTTATCAGAAGAAAGCCATTTGGCGACGATGTTTGGTTCATTGGGATAACAATAAGGAACCGTAAAAGGGTGATAGTAGCGGTCACTGTACTTTAGCGACTCGTTGCTATTTGTATTATTAATTTGTTGTTGAGAGGTATCATACCGCCAGTTGACAAACTCGGTGCCCTGTTTAAAAGACGCATCACAATAAGTGAGAAAGAGTCTCTCGCTTATACCGATATCAGCTAGGGTTTGTCGTAAAGTAGGCCAAGAACCCTCACCAACGCCAATCGTTTTGACGTCGGGAGATTCAACTACCACGACCTTTGCAGCCGTGGTTGTGTTTTGTGAACTGCGTTTGAGCGTCGAGGCAATCAGGCCAGCTGCGATCCAGCCTGCACTGCCTCCGCCCAACACAACAACACGTTTGATAACATCGGTCATGTTATTAACTCAATTAAAAGTTATAGCGTGCACCAATGTTATAACGAGCACCGTACTGAGAGCCATTTAAGAATTGCTCTTCGTAACGAACGAATACTCGTTGAGTTTCTTCTGTGATGTTTAATCCTTCGAAGAATACCGTTAAGTTTTCATTTACTTGATAGTTCACGTTTAGGTCAACTTGTGCGTAAGCTTCTGTAAATACAGGTGAAGAATGCTGATCAAATCCAGCTAAGAATTCATCACGCCAGTTATAAGAAAGTCGTACTGACAAGTCATCTTTATCGTAAATTGCTGAGAAGTTAGCAGAATCACTCATACCTACTAGGGCAAATTGCGCCTCAGTTGAGTCACGATCGACTTCTACGTCACCAGATACAAAGGTAGCATTGGCTTGGAAACCAAAACCAGTCTCACCAAACATATGCTGAACTGCTAGTTCCCAACCTTTAAGGCTAGATTCGTTTAAGTTTACATCACGTGATACATCGAAAGTCGCTAGTGGGTCTTCTGACGTTGCACCAATGCGCGTACCTGTAGGTGTGCCTTGATTTTCATTGATGCGATCGTGGATAGCTTGGTCAGAAGGCTGAATACCTTCTGCTGCTAGCTCTTCACGCGCGCGCTCTGCACGAGGGCCAATGAATGGGTCACGAAGACCTTCAATAGTTTCTTTTGTTGTCACGTTTACTAAGAAGTTATCAACGTCTTTGTGGAAATAACCAATTGACGCGTAGCTACCTTCCTCGTAGTAGTATTCGAATGACAAATCAAAGTTATCCGCAACATATGGCTCAAGCGCTGGATTACCCACTGCAACTTTACGTTGGCCAACTTTTGGATTACCTAAGAAGGCTTTTGTTGAACCTAATGCACCAATTGGAGGGCGAGTCAGTGATTTTGAGTATGAGAAGCGAGCAATCATGTCTTCTTCAACTTCCATGCTCATATCTAGACTTGGTAAGAATTGTTTCGTTTCACCAGAACCTTCAGAGAAGGTTTGGTTTTCTGCATAAACATATTCCCACTCGTTACCATTAACCCATTCCATTGCGGTTGCTGGAACTTCTAGGCCGTTTGATGTTACATCGGTGACTTCATAACGGGCGCCGGTAATTATGTCTAACGTGCGATCGAACATGTCATAACTTAGGCTAACCTGGGCAAAAAGAGAGGTTGTTTCTTCTTTAACACGACTATCGCCATCGATTGGACCAGCTTGGAATTTGCCATTTACTTCAGGTGGCCAACCGTCGTTATAAATACCCGGAGCGATTGGATCTTCAATCGTTTCAAAGATATTTAAAACTTCGTCAAAATCAGCGGTTACGTAATAGTCAATCGCCTTGTTGTTACCGTTTGAGAAGCCGTCTAATAAGCTTTCGATACCTACGCGAGTAAACATGTCATCAGGGAAGTGAACCGCTGACCAGTTCCACCAACCGGCTGGTAAGTTTTGTGAGTAGGCATTAGTCGAGCGGAAGTTCATTTCTGTTCGAGCAATACCAAAGTCAACTTTATTGACAACGCCGTCACCTTCAGGAACCCATTCACCTTTTAACTGGAATTGGCTCATTTCGTTTTCACTGAAGTTTTTGGTTACTGCACCAAATAACGAGCCCATGTCAGCACCCGTTAACTCCGCTTGAGGGTTACCTTGTGCGTCAATTAGATCCAGTCCCCAAAGCGGAATGCCGTCTTGTGGGAACTCAGCTGTTTTGATATTGATGTTCGCTGTGCTTGGGCCAAAGTCAGGGCCAGCATCGCCACAGAAGCCACAGAAAGTGTTACCGATAATTAAGAATGCATCATTACCTAAGCCAACGCCTTGGCTTACAGCTGATGAGTCGTGCGCATCAAATGTCAGTTTTAAGCCGTCGTTGACTTGCCACTCAATGTTTAAACCAAGTGATTTGTTTTCATTTTCGTTTTCACCACGCGCTAGGTTTGTCGCGTAGTCACCACCAATTTCAGCGACGTCGGTGTAAGTACCTCTTTCGTTGATGGTCGCACTTGAAACGTTACCGCCGTTGTTAAACCAAACACCAAAGCTATTGCGGTTTGATTCGAACTCAAGTTTTGAGTAGGTGTAATCAAGCGTCGCAGTGACGTTTTCTACTGGACGATATTGGAATACTAACTGACCATTGGTACGAGTGCGCTCGTTGTCATTGATTGAATAGCCTGAATTTTGCGGATACCACGTTGCGCCATCGGCACGTTGATTATTGTCTGTTAACTCTAGGTTAGGAGACGCAGAAATATTTACGTTCGGAATCCAGTTATCAACGGCAGCGGTTTGCTCGCGGTTGTTGCGTTCTTGGTGCGCAAAAGAGGCTAAAACACCAAATGTGTCATCAGCAAAAGTATTGCTGATCAAGCCTGATACTTCAGGGGTAACGTCGTCGCCAGTTTCATTACTGGTCTCCATTACACCTTTTACGCCGACTGATGCTTTTAAGCCTGGAAATGCTAATGGCTTAGCCGTCAACATATTTACCGTTGCACCAATACCACCACTTGGTAAGTCTGAGCGTGTTGTCTTGTATACTTCAACAGCGCTTACGCCTTCAGTAGCAATGTTACCAAAGTCATACGAACGACCGCCGACAGTCGGCATTTGACGACCGTTTAACGTTACAAGGTTGAACTCTGGACCCATACCACGAACTGTGATGCGACTGCCTTCGTTGTTTGAACGATCGATAGACACACCAGAAATACGCTGTAATGATTCAGCAAGGTTAGTATCAGGGAATTTACCGATATCCTCAGATGAAATCGCTTCAACAACACCACGTGATGAACGCTTTACGTCCATCGACTTGACCATACTGCCGCGGATGCCTTTTACCTGGATAACCTCGACTTCTTTTGCTTCATCCTCAGCGGCCATTACTTGGCTGCTGAATGTCCCTGTCAGACCAAGTGAGATACTTGCCGCTAACAAAGATTTATTAAATTTTTTGGCTTTCATGTTGTGTCCCCAACGCTTAACCGTGCTGATATTAGTTTGTTTTTGTAGTTATTGTTTTATTCAATTTAACTCATTTTACAGAGGTAGCTAATACTGCCCATTCGTCAAATGGTTGAATTGAAATCAATGTAAGCGCTTACAAAAATACTACAAAAAAAACCAGACTACCGTAAATGTATCGGTGTTTGGTTTTGTAAGCGCTTACAAAAAATATGACAATTTGTTTAAATCGTCAACTAAATTTTGACTCTATAGGTGATTTTTGTACAAAGTGTGAGCTTTTTTATGATGGTTAAACTGAAAGCGTACAAAACTGAATTCAGTTTAATCTCTGTTTGGTTGGCATTTAATACACGAATCGCGCTCGATAAGACAAGGTGTAAACGCCGTTACAATGTTTTCTTCCGCAATTTTATAGGTGTTGGCCAATATCAATTTAGCGGCCATTTGCCCCATTTTATGAACCGGGTATTCAACCGTTGTTAATTTCGGATATAAGTAATCAGCTAAAATAATGTTGTCATAGCCCACAACAGAGACTTGTTGAGGCACTTGAATGCCTAGTTCACGCGCACGCGTAATCGCACCGCTGGCCATTTCATCGTTACCACAAATGAGCGCAGTAAAGGGCTGTTTTACCGACAGAATTTGATCGGCTCCGTATAAGCCGCCGCTTTGCTGGAAGTTACCCTCCACTACGAGTTTAGGGTGTTGGCTCAGCCCTGCTTCTGCTAAGGCTCGCAAATGGCCTGCATATCTATCTTTGCTGTCTTTCTTCCAGTTAGGGCCTGTAATGTAGGCAAACTGAGTATGGCCTTGCTCTATTAGGTATTGAGTAGCAAGAAAGCCGCCGTGCTCATTGTCTAGACTGACACATATTGACTCCAATCCGGGTACCACACGGTTGATAATTACTAATTCGATCGGCTGTTTGCTTAGGTCTTGAAGATATTCGTCGCTAACAGCTTCGGCGTGGAGAATTAGTGCGTCACACTTACGACCAATTAAAAACTCGATGCTGTCTTTTTCGGTTTGTTCATCAGAGTGGCCTGAGGCGATGATGGTATGTTTACCTGCGGCACGAAGCTCACCTTCAATACCACTCATCATGGCGCCGAAAAAAGGGCCGTGTAATTCAGAAACAAGCAGACCAATACTGTTTGAACGATTTGAAGCTAAAGACTGCGCAATGGTATTTGGTTTGTAACCAAGCTCATTCATGGCATTGATTACTTTTTCCTTAGTTTTGTCACTGACTCGTGCGTTGTTGTTGACGACACGAGATACGGTTGCCAAAGAAACACCGGCTAGTTCAGATACTTCATAGATTGTCGCCATTGCCTCAATAATCTCCTGTTTAAGACGCGGTTAACTTGGCATTGATGTATTCTACCTTTTCATCGGTCAATGTGTACCACTTCATTACAAATGCGGCGGCGACCGAACCGAGTGCTGGTAGCAACGAGAAGCACAATAAAATACCTTGCTGGGTATAATCGCTTTGTACCTGATCTGCAGCGTAGTCGTAATAAGCAAGCAGCCACCCGGCTAATGCACCACCGATTGCAATCCCGAGTTTAATAAAAAATACAATGGATGAATAGACAAGTCCTGTCATAGGTGTACCCGTTTTCCACAAACCATAATCAGCGGTGTCGGCCATCTTTGCCCATAATAACGGTGTCGCCATTTGAAGGAAGAAGTTCCATAAAATATAAACTGCAAAAGCCATCACAATGTTGTCAGGGCTAACTAAAAAGCTGCTTGCACATAACATGGCAGCAATGAGTTGAAGGGCAATATAGGCCTTAACTTTGCAAACTTTTTTGGCAAGTTGGGCACTAAGGCTACAGCCGATAACACTGGCCACCATTCCAAGGGTAATAAACAAGGTAACTTTGTCGGGTTGTTGTAGATAGTAAGTTACGTAATAAACAGCTAGAGAGGCTCTGAGTACTTGACCACTTAACAAAAAGACACCTACGACAGATAACACTCGCCACTGATCATTTTTTACTAATGACTTTAGACTTTGCCAAATTGGCTCTTTTGGTGTGCTGGTATAACTGACGCGCTCTTTAGTTCCGGCAAAACAAAGTAAAAACAAGATGACGCCTAAGATACCCATTACAGTCATCGTCATCGCATAACCTTTGGCTTTATCGCCTTGGCCAAAATACTCGACTAAAGGCAATGTGCCGCCTGCGATCAATAGCCCACCTAGCATACCGAAAACGAATCGATAGGATTGAATCGAAACACGTTGTTTTGGGTCATTGGTTAAAGCGCTGGCTAAGGCGGAGTAAGGAATGTTGATGGCGGTGTATATCAGCATTAACAAGGTATAAGTGACAAAGGCGTATGCGTATTTGTAATTGTCGAATGTAGAAAAAGAAGTAAATGCGAGGACACTTATGATGCCAAAAGGCAGCGCGAGCCATAATAGGAAAGGGCGATAGCGTCCCCATTTGGTATTGGTTCTGTCTGCGAATGAACCCATCAAAGGGTCTGTTATCGCATCGATAATTCGAACCAATAAAAACATCGTGCCAGCCTCGGCAGGTGAGATCTGCACGACATCTGTGTAATAGACCAATAAAAACATCATCACCGTTTGGAAGATAATATTACTGGCCGTGTCGCCTAAACCGTAAGCGACTTTTTCTCTAATACTGAGCATGGTTTGTCCTAACCTGCACGGTTAGCGCTCATTAATAATTCTGAACGCTATTAACCTGTTTCAATTATTGTTTTTTATTATTATTTTTAAATGGACTGGTTGCGCTCAGATATGAGGGCAGCAAACGCCAGACCACTTCTTTTAATTGTTCGTTTTTGGGTTTCAAAATCAACGTGAACGATACCAAAACGTTTTACATAACCTTCGGCCCATTCAAAATTGTCCATTAAGCTCCAAGCAAAATAGCCTTGGACATCTACGCCCTTTTCAATCGCATCGTGCACAGCTAACAAGTGAGATTGAAAATAAGCAACTCTATTTTCATCTTCCACCATACCATCGATTAAATTATCGTCCATAGCTGCACCATTTTCTGTGATGTAAATTGGTGGCAATGAATAGGTATTGTTTAGGTCTGTTAGTATTTGAGTGAGACCTTGCGGAAAAATTTCCCAGCCCATAGCGGTAAGTTCCGGTGCCTCGGCAGGGCAGCCAACAAATCCTTGCTCATGGTCAGCGGCAAAAATGGAACGGGTGTAATAATTGACACCTAAATAATCCATTGGCTGTTGGATTATGTCCATGTCACCGTTTTTTACTGCGCCGGTGCTCGCCAATTGGTCGGTAAAAATAGCCGGGTATTTACCATCCATGACTGGCTTAAGATACCAGTGATTAAAATATTGATTCGCTAACTCTGCGGCCTCTTTATCTGTATCGCTATCTGTTTTTGGATAACAAGGACTAAAGTTGAGGACCAAGCCATTTTCGGTTTCTGGGCTTAATTCATTTAAGGTTTGCATTGCTAAACCATGAGCCAAAAGCAAGTGGTGAGCAGCTGTCATACCTTTTTCGCGGCCAGTCAACCCCGGTGCATGGATACCCAACTCATAGCCTAGATAAGCAGAGCACCAAGGTTCATTTAAGGTGGAATAAGCGCTGACTAAACCTTTGAGTGCTTTGACGATGACTTCAGTGTAAGCCTGAAAAGCAAATGCTGTATCTCGATTAAGCCAACCACCTTTTTCTTCCAAGTATTGAGGAAGATCCCAGTGATAAAGCGTGACAAACACTCTGATATCAGCTTGCTTTAGTGCCGTGATCAAATTGACGTAAAAGTCTAATCCCGCTTGGTTGATCTTACCATGTTCATTGATGACACGCGGCCAACTGATAGACAAACGATAACTGTCGACATTTAATGATTTAATAAGTTCGACGTCTTGTTGCCAAAGCTCAACGTGTTCACAGGCGACATCACCATTGCTTCTATCTTTGATCTTACCTTCAGTTGCACAAAACGTATCCCAAATACAGGCATCACGTTGATCACGTGCTCCTTCTATTTGAAAAGAAGACGTCGCAACACCAAACATAAAGTCTTTGTTTAGCAGCGCCGAACCCTTAGGTAATGTCAATGATGTCATTAGCTTATATTCCTTAAATCCAATTTGCATTGGCTTTGTCTTCACTGCTTTTCCTTGCTAAACGCAGAGAGTGAACACAAAAATATTATTGATTTGAAATTATTGTATGCTATAAATGTAAGCGCTTACAAGAATTTGTTGGAATTAAAATTTGCACGTTTTATAAACAAAGCCAGCATAAAAAGTGAAGTAAACAATAATAATTAGACCCAAGCACCAATTAGGATTAGAGATATTATGTCATCAACACCGGTCGAGCCGACCTTAAATTCAGGTCATGTTCAAAGCGATCAAAATTACCGTTTTGCGCTTGTTTCATTGACGTCTTTATTTTTCATGTGGGGCTTTATTACTTGCCTCAATGACATTTTAATCCCTTACCTGAAAAACCTATTCTCATTGAATTACACGCAAGCTATGTTGATTCAATTTTGTTTTTTCAGTGCTTATTTTTTGGTGTCTTTGCCTGCTGGTAAATTGGTGGCCAAACTTGGTTATCAAAAGGGTATTGTTGCCGGTTTATTAGTCGCTTGCTTGGGTTGTATTATGTTTTACCCTGCAGCCGCTTACCAAACTTATGAATTATTCTTAGGTGCTTTATTCGTACTGGCATCGGGTATCACAATATTACAAGTTTCAGCTAATCCTTATGTCAGCGTGTTAGGAGACCCAAGCACATCTTCATCACGTCTAACGATGACTCAAGCCTTCAACTCATTAGGTACAACGGTTGCACCATACTTTGGCGGTATTTTGATTTTGGGTGCCGCGGTAAACGAAGGCGCAAACCTCGGTGAGTCAGTTAAGTTTCCATACTTACTTTTAGCGCTGATGCTATTGGTTTTGGCGTTAGTGTTTTCATTCCTCAAGCTACCTAATATTCAAAGTGCTGAACAAGACTCTACTGCTAGCACGATGAAAGACTATCAATCTGCCTTGTCACACCGTCATTTAAGTCTCGGTGCCATTGGTATTTTTGTATACGTCGGTGCAGAAGTCAGTATTGGTAGTTTTATGATCAATTATTTTGGCCTAGAACGTGTGATGTCGTTTGAAGAAGCCGAAGCGGCCAAGTACATCACTTACTACTGGGGTGGTGCAATGGTTGGTCGGTTCTTAGGTGCTGCAATTATGCAAAAAATTGACGCAGGCACTGTGTTGGCATTTAACGCGATCGCTGCTGTGTTATTACTGATTACAACTGTGTTGTCACAAGGCGAATTAGCAATGTGGTCACTGCTTCTGGTTGGTCTATGTAACTCAATCATGTTCCCAACTATTTTCTCCTTGGCATTAAAACACTTAAAAGAATTTACCAGTCACGGTTCAGGCATCTTGTGTTTGGCGATTGTAGGTGGTGCGGTGTTACCGCTAGTACAGGGTGTGCTAGCCGATAGCTTTGGCTTAACCGCTTCATTTGCAATGCCAATTGTGTGTTATTTGTACATCGCTTTTTATGGTCTAAAAGGCAGTGTGGTCAAAGACCAACCGGCTTCAAATTCGTAATTTTAATGAACAACTTTAAACAAGGCATTAACCAGGTTTATCAGATGACTAGATTAAATGTTTTTTCAAAAGTGGCGCTGTCAATTTCGGCCGTATTCTTAGCCACAGCTTGTATGCAAAAAGGCGATGCCACTCAAGAGCAAAGCGTTGCGTCAAAGACTAAAAACGACGTAAGTGAACAAGCTCGCGCAGCACAGATTTGGCCCAAACTCGATATCGTTGTTAAAAAAGATGATGCCGTAGAGCAAAGAGTTGAGTCGATTTTGGCGACCATGACACTTGAGCAAAAAATCGCTCAAATGATTCAGCCAGAAATCCGTGACGTCACTATTGAAGAAATGCGTCAATACGGCTTTGGCTCATATTTAAATGGTGGTGGTGCATTTCCAAATGATAACAAACATGCCACTGCGCAAGATTGGGTCGACTTAGCGGAAAAGATGTATCAAGCGTCTATTGACGATAGCCTGGATGGTTCAACTATTCCAACCATGTGGGGCACGGATGCTGTGCATGGCCACAATAATGTTATCGGTGCGACTTTGTTCCCACACAATATTGGTCTGGGCGCAGCAAACAATCCAGATTTGATTGAGCAAATTGCTCATGCCACGGCAAAAGAAGTATTGGCGACCGGTATCGATTGGGTTTTTGCTCCGACTGTTGCGGTGGTGAGAGATGACCGCTGGGGTCGTACTTATGAGTCATACTCTGAAGACCCTGCAATCGTAAAAGACTATGCCGCTGCCATCGTGAGTGGTTTGCAAGGCAAACCAGGTGACAACTTCTTAGACGAAAAACACGTTATTTCAACGGTAAAACACTTCGTTGGTGACGGTGGTACGGTTGGTGGCGATGACCAGGGTGATAACGTTAGTTCGGAACAAGAGCTATTTGATATTCACGCACAAGGCTACGTGGGTGGTTTAACCGCTGGCTCTCAGTCTGTTATGGCGTCATTTAATAGCTGGCACGGCGATAAAATTCACGGTAACAAGTACCTGTTAACCACAGTCCTAAAAGACACCATGGGTTTTGATGGCTTTGTTGTCGGGGACTGGAACGGTCATGGTCAAGTTAAAGGCTGTGATAACAGCTCTTGTCCACAAGCTATCAATGCGGGACTAGATATTTTCATGGCGCCGACTCAATCTTGGAAGCCGTTATTTAAAAACACTCTAGCGCAAGTACAATCAGGTGAGATTTCACAAGAACGTATCGATGACGCGGTACGCCGTATTTTGCGCGTCAAAGTTCGCGCAGGTTTGTTCGAAAAACCAAGTCCAAAGGCCCGTGCATTAGCCGCCGATACTTCTTTAATCGGTCATGACGCGCATCGTGCAATTGCTCGTGATGCGGTTCGCCAATCTCTAGTGTTATTAAAAAATAACAACAAAGTATTACCGTTGAAACCAAATCAGCATGTGTTAGTTGCAGGTGACGGTGCCGACAATATTGGTAAACAATCAGGTGGCTGGACCATCACTTGGCAAGGGACCGGTAATACTAATGATGACTTCCCAGGCGCAACGTCAATTTATGATGGCATCAAACAACAAATCGAAGAAATTGGCGGCTCTGTTGAGTTAAACGAGACAGGTGATTATCAAAACAAGCCTGATGTAGCGGTTGTGGTATTCGGTGAAGAGCCTTATGCCGAAGGCAATGGTGATTTGGATAACCTTGAATATCAACGTGCCAACAAACGTGATCATGCCTTACTTAAAAAGTTACAAGACCAGGGAATTCCAGTCGTTTCTGTATTTATTACTGGCCGCCCACTATGGACCAATGCTGAAATCAATGCCTCAGACGCTTTTGTTGTAGCTTGGTTGCCTGGCTCGGAAGGTGTTGGTGTCGCTGATGTATTGGTGGCGAATAAAAAGGGTCAGCCTAAATATGATTTTGCTGGACGCTTGTCATTTTCATGGCCTGCAAGTCCAACTCAAGTAACGGTTAACTTAGGTGATGCGGACTACCAACCGCTATTTAAATATGGTTATGGCTTAACATACAAGTCAATCGATCAAGTGCCAGTTTTAGATGAAACGGTAGAGAGAAGTACAGATGAAGACGCCAAGTTAGTATTAATGGATCGAGCCGTACAGGCACCATTCAAGTTGAGAATTGGCCATGCTTCAACCCCAAACACACCTCAAAAAGTGATGAACAGTAGTGTCTTAGAAAACCAAACTGTATACGTCCGTACAATAGACCGTTTTGTTCAAGAAGATACTAGACTTGTTCGGTTCAGTGGCGAAGGTGTCGGTCGAGTTTCTATCGGTCACGACTTCCCGGTGGACTTATTAACGTTAGTTGAACAAAACGCAACACTGAACTTTGACATCAAACTTGCAAACTCTATCGAATCTGGCGAAGTATTTGTCGGCATGGATGCGGTAAAAGGTTGTCAAAAAGAGTGTCGCAATGGTGTCGACTTAGCGAGCCATATTCAAAGTGATTCGACTGAGTGGCAAAGCGTGGGTATAGAGTTAAGTTGCTTTAATACAGACAAAGCCGCCTTCGCAAAAGTTTTTGAACCTCTTGTTTTGACTAGCTCTCAAGCTGTCACTCTTGAGTTTTCGAATGTGAATATTGCTGTCAATGACAGAGAATATTCAACCGTCGTTAAATGTAATTAATAACAAGTAAATCAACAGGCCACTTGTGGTCATTTGTTTAAACACAAATGTAAGCGGTTACATCCGTGAGAGAAAACTATGATGAAAAATAAAATAACAAAGTCTTTGTTTCTCTCCGGCGCTCTACTAACAGTAGCAGCGTGCGGAGATTCTGATGGTGTTAGTTCAAGAGAGACGTTGCAGTTTAATACGGCTCCTGAAGTAACGTCATCACCACAACTGGCCATTAATGCACAGCAAACCACAGAGTTTGTTGTCACGGTCTCTGATATCGACACAGGTGATACGCTAACAGTAAGCGTCTCTGAGTTACCAAGTTGGGCTCAATTCGATGCCTCAACAAATACATTCACCTTTACTCCTAGTACTGCAGTGATCGGCGATTACAGCTTTGATGTAACCGTATCGGATGGCGCGTTGTCTACGACACAAAAGTTTGAGGTTAAAGTCACTTTACCAAGTGATGCTGCCGAATGGACCATGGTGTGGAGCGATGAGTTTGATGGTGAATCGCTAAATTCTGAAAACTGGAACATCGAAACCGGTGATGGTTCTCAATATGGTTTAACGGGTTGGGGTAATAACGAGCTCGAGTGGTATCAAGAAGAAAACATTACTGTAGCTGGTGGTTTTCTAAATATAACGGCGAAAGAAGAAGCGAGTAACAATTACAATTATACGTCTGGTCGTATGCGTTCAGACAACAAAGTTGATATTAAATACGGTCGTATTGAAGCGAGAATTAAAGCGCCAGAAGGCCAAGGTTTATGGTCTGCATTCTGGATGTTACCAACCGATTCTCAATACGGTGGCTGGGCTTCTGGTGGCGAATTAGACATTATGGAAGTCGTCAGCCCTAACGGTGCTGAAAATCAGCGCGTCCACGGTACGATTCACTATGGCATGGCATGGCCTCTGAACAAAAGTGCTGGTGGTAGCCTAGAAATTAACCCAACAGACGATTATCACGTTTACGCTATTGAGTGGGAACAAGATGAAATCCGCTGGTACGTAGATGATGTGCATTTCGCAACGGTGACTTCAGATACTTGGTGGAGCTATTACTATGGTGAAAACGGGTATGTTTCTGCACCTCAAGCGCCATTCGATCAAGACTTCCATTTATTGTTAAACCTAGCGGTCGGCGGTAACTGGCCTGGCTCACCGGATGCGTCCACTGTATTCCCTGCGACGTTAAGTGTTGACTACGTTCGCGTTTATGAGTGTAGTGCTGACCCTGAAACAGGCATGGGCTGTGTTAAAAATGTTGACCCAACATTAGAAACGCCAGCTGCGGACCAGGTTTACACTGCTCAATATGACTTATACACAGATGGTGCGGCTTCATTGAGCTGGGATGTTGCGGATGAAGTAGCAACACGTGAGCTAAAAGCCGGAGTTGCCTGGGATAACGAAGGTGCTATTACTATGGCGGAAACCGATATCGGTGGTGATCACGGTACGGTTATTGAAGTAACAACGTCTAACATGGGTAATATTGCTATCAACGCCGTTGATGGCGGCGCATTTAGCCTTTATGGCATGGGCAATTCGAATGAACCTTGGAAGTTACATGCTGGTGAACTGACTTTTGATATGTATATTGATAGCGCAGGCACAACAGCAGACAGCACGATTACAATCAAAATGGACAGTGGCTGGCCTAAACTTGGTCAAAAGGCATTAAATGTTGCTGACTTGCCTAAAGACGAATGGACGCGAGTGTCTGTTAAGGTAAATGATTTGGTTGCGACTCCAGGCGATCAAGCTCTAAATACGAGTTCGGTTATTAACCTGTTTGTTGCTGAGTTCAGTGCAGAAGCACACGTCATGTTCGACAACATTTCTTTGAGCTGTGGTCATAAAGACCAAGACGGTTGTGGTATCAACCCACCAGAAGTTGAAGTTCAAGGCGAGCAAATCACGGTATTTGATGATGCGGTCAATGCAGAGCTTTGGACGAATGGCATTGGCGCTTGGGATACAGTAACTGGTGCAGATTACTTTGATGGTGAATCTGGTAACCATGTTCAGTGGTCGTTAGTTGAGTCTGCAGATGCAGAACGTGGCATGGTGTTAGATGTACGCTTTGGTACTGACGGCGCTGATGGCTTATTGTACTTCCAATCAGCTTCGCCTATTAACTTTGAAGATTTTGTTGATGGTGCATTAGTCTTTGACGTAAAAGTCGTTGATTATGCCCAAACAACATCAGGACTTAGCTTCAAAATAGACTGTATTTATCCATGTACGACAGGTGACCAAGTGCTAGGCGTAGTAGGAGACGGCGAATGGGAAACTATTACCGTACCGGTAAGTGAATTAGTTGGTGCTGGACTTGACGTAAATACCGTTAATACTGGTCTGGTCATTTATCCAACTTGGGGTGACCAGCAAGGTGTTAACTTCTTAGTTGATAACGTGCGTTGGGAAAAGACTATAAGTGGTCCTCAGCCTGAACCAACCCCATCAATTGAAGGTGAGGTCGTGGTATATGGCGATGCAGCAGACAGCAACTGGTCTCTTTGGGACTGCTGTGGCGGCGCCGTCTATGAAGAAGTCGCTGAAACTGACCGTGGTAACGTTGCTCAGTTCACTTTTAATAACACCGCGACAGTTGCTGGCGCTAAAGCCTTTGAAACACATGATGCGTCTTCTTTAACGAACGGTACGTTAGAGTTTGACCTTAAAGTGGTTTCTCAACCAAGCAACTCATCAGCAGAGTGGATGATCAAAGTAGAATCGAGTCAGCAAATATTCGCCGAGCTACTACTTTCAGATAGTAATGAAGGCGTTGCACCAGTTGAAGGCGAGTGGCAGCACTATACATTTGATTTATCGGCACTCGAGGCTGATGGACTTAATCTGTCGATGATAAACATCATTATGATTTTCCCGACTTGGGACCAAGCAGATGGTGCGATTTATCAACTTGATAACTTACAAATAAAAGCACAACCTTAATTATTACGATTAGAAACGTACAAGGTATGCCTCGATATATTATTTATCTGAATTGAGGCTGGCTTTACTTTAAAACATTGTGAATATAAAAAAACCGCTCACAGTTGAGCGGTTTTTTATTGTTTATTTAACCGTTGTTAACAGAGCCTTCTTTTAGCCTATTTATGAGACTCACAAACTCACTAGCTCAAAGGTAAGCTAAAACTCTGGTTTCCAAGCTAATCATTCACTTGGTGTATTAAGAGAAATAACCCGCGTTTTACTAATACGATGACGATATATCTTCCGCAGATAGTAAATCGCCTGTTTAACATTATCGACGCTTAGTCTGATGTCATTTATCGACGTGAACTTGTCTTTGTCGTGGATTAGTTCCCGATACTTTTTCTCGTACATAGGTTTAATAGCAAACCAATTGGTGTCGAGTATTTTGGCCGGATTTTCATGGGCTTCTAACATCTCATCTAATTTTGCTTCATCAAACTCTGGATCTTTAATAAAGCCGACGATGGCTTCATCTAAGGTGTTATCGAAGCCGTAGTTTTCTTTTGCAAAACAACGTTTAATATAAGAAACAATGAGGGTTAGGAAGTCATCACTCAAACAAGGGCTTTTGGCCACCAATGTCGTTAGGGATAAGTTGGCAGAAGCGCCAATCACTAACGCAAAGCGTTTTAACGTGGTGTTTTGGAATAGGCTGTTTAAATGTACCTTTAGGCGGTTTAAGTCCATGTAACTCAGTTTGTAATCTTTTGGCAGAGAGACGATAGATACGATGGACGAGCAGTTGTTAAAAAAGTGCAGGTCTCTCAAATGTTTCGCGTCATAGCCACTCTCACGATATTTCTTCAATGCTTCTTTGTAATTTTCAGACTCGATGGGCAGTAGGCTAATGCCTTCTATTGCTTGAGTCTGTTTATTAAAGTGAGGTAAGTCGATAGAGCGGAAGAACAAGTCATCGATGTCCAGCTCTTCTTGAACACGTTCAAATAGACCCGCTTTGTTTTCTCCTTTATCGCCAATTTTAACGACTGATTCAGCGTAAGCGACAGCTATAGGACCTGCCAGGCTCATGAACAAGTCATTAGCATCTAATCGAATGGTTTCGCCAATATCAATTCCGGCTCGACGAAAGTAGTTTTCGTCGTAATCGGTTGTAACGGCTTGGGCGGTAAGGATGTTAAAGATCTGTTGGCTTATGTATTGATTGGCGTGCTTTTCCATTGTGTTCACGTCAATGAACTGGCCGGAATGCTCCTCATCTGACTCTTCGGCATAACGCATAATGTCATTTGAAATCAGCATCATGGCGTTCCAAGGTCGAATACGGCGTTTGACGTTCTCTAATTCGCTGTCGTCATTATCCATACTGTAAGAGAAGTTCCATTCTTCAGATAAGTACTTACACAATAAACGGCCTGCATTAATGTGAAGCGCCTCTGACATCTCAATCGTGCGGTGGGTGATATTTGGCAAAATACAAATACCGCTGGTAAAGATAGGCTCAAATACAAAAGACTGATTGTGAGTGAGCATCTCTTGCTCGGTACGAATATCAAAGGTTTTGGTCATGTAAGAGTATTGCTGTGCCAGGCCAAACTCTGAAGCCATACCAGAGCCTGTGCCACCGCCTGCGCTAAAAATATAGAAATACAGACGAGATTGGTTGGCTTTAATACCACAAGAGTCAATGAGGTAGGAATGAATGAACTTCCAGTCATCATTGCTGAACTTTTCTGTTTCTTTGTTCAGTATGACTTTAGCTAGGTACTGGCCGAGAATCGGAGCGTTACCGGCACCGCCAGCATGAACCTCTGATAAGTCCATGATTTTGAGCTTACTGTATTCGTTTAAAAAGTTAATGCCGCCATTCTTAGCGGAAAACTGAATACGGCCACGAATGTCTTTATCCAAATCGCCTAACATGACCAAAGGCTCGATAAGAAATACCGGCTTTAGTTTTTCTTGCGGCTGAATGTTAAGGCTGCGTTGGATCCAATTGATCGCTTTGCGATCTTTTTCAGCCGGTTTCTCTTCCACATTATGGAAGTCATTAAGATAAAAGACACGTGCATTATGAACTAAGGTTGCGACATCAAGCGCGATATTTGAACCACAGCGACCTAAACCTATCAGACAGACCGAGGGGAAATTGGGTTCTTTATATTCTTCGTGCTCGAGTGTATCGGGTTGGGGTAATACGTCACTTCTTAAAATATCGAGGTTTTGAAGGATTTTATTGAGATCTTCTTCGGTAAAGTATTTGTAATCACCGAATCCTAAGTCGTGGGCTTTGGTTAATTTTCGACTAGGGGACTTTGGAGTAGTCTCAGTCGTTTTGGGTTTGGTTTGTTCTTTAACTGTCTGTACTACTTCATCAAAATCAGACATAACCGGTTCTATCTGTTCGGCCGGTTTTTTGGTTGAAGTACCTTTTTTTGCCATAGTTTAAATCCCTAAACAATCGCGGTGACGATCATAGATCTCAAAATGAAGTCGGATTTTAAACTTAGTTGATAAGTTGAGGATTTACTAAAAATTATTGTGTGTTTTTTGTACTTTTTTATTTTTTCTAAGATAGAAAACTAAAGAAATAAGAAAGCGTTAAGAGATAGTTAAACAAAAACGCAACTGCACCATCCAGGCCAGTTGCGTTTTATTGAATATGTTTGGTTGTTGTTAAAAAGTCTGCTTTTTAAGCAACACCTTCATAAGGCAAAATCCTGTCGCCAATACTATTTAAGATATCGACCTCACCATCACATACGGCAATGATAGAGCGACCTTGTTTTAACTCATCAGGTATAATGAGTCTGCCGCTCTCGCTTTTGTTAAAGCTGTGAGTCTCGTGCCTTAAATCTAACGCACCATCTTCAAAGAAGATTAGCGTCGCTTGAGAAACCGGGTCATGTAACATCAGATAACCTTTTATTTTTATTATTAAATCGGTCTGAACACCAACTTAATAAATATTCATACGTAAAGCAAACATATTTGTATCAAAAAAGGATCAAAAAAGGCTGGTTGGGCCACTAAATGAGTTGAACGTTACGAATACTGCCCTTTTAATGCTTATTTATGCATAGAACTGAAATAAAAAGTTACATAATGTTCTAAGTAAACAGTTTTTTCTATTCAGTACCTTTTTAATAACATAGAGTAAAAGTTTTCTAAATCAAAAGGGAAGCGAACAAATAGGTTGCCCCCTTAATGTCATCGAGATAGAGCATCAGTTTTTAGAAAAAATACGCCTGTCAGAGCAAGAAAAAAGAGATTAACAGTAAGAAACACCGATATTGCAACTTTAATTGCAGTTAATTAAGATTGTCACTTTACGGTGGTTAAATTTACTGCTAACTTATCTGTATCGGCGCGGAGCCCTGCGCGAACCTTATCAACGAATAAACTTCAAAAACCTTCATATTAATTACAAAGACATTTCAATATGCATTTACGTGAATTAAAGAATAAGCCGATTAGCGAGCTCGTAAAACTAGCTGAGTCGATGGGCTTAGAGAACATGGCACGTCTGCGCAAGCAAGACATCATCTTTTCAATCCTAAAGAAACATGCCAAAAGTGGCGAATCCATCTATGGAGATGGTGTACTGGAAATATTGCAAGATGGTTTTGGGTTTTTGCGCTCAGCAGATTCATCGTATCTAGCAGGGCCGGATGATATTTATGTATCACCTAGCCAAATTCGTCGTTTTAACCTACGTACGGGTGATTCGATTTCTGGTCTGATTCGTCCACCAAAAGATTCTGAACGTTATTTTGCCTTACTTAAAATAGAGCAAGTTAACTTTGACAAGCCAGAAATCTCTCGAAATAAAATCCTTTTTGAAAACCTTACTCCACTTCACGCAACATCGCGTTTTGTTATGGAGCGAGGCAATGGTTCAACAGAAGACATTACTGCACGTGTACTAGACTTGGCATCGCCAATTGGTCGTGGCCAGCGTGGTCTTATCGTAGCACCGCCAAAAGCGGGTAAAACGATGTTGATGCAAAACATCGCAACCTCAATTGCAGCGAATCACCCTGAAGCAACATTGATGGTGTTACTTATCGATGAGCGTCCGGAAGAAGTAACCGAAATGCAACGTCTCGTAAAAGGTGAAGTAGTTGCATCAACGTTTGATGAGCCAGCATCTCGTCACGTTCAGGTTGCAGAAATGGTTATCGAAAAAGCCAAGCGTCTTGTTGAGCACAAGAAAGACGTTGTTATCTTACTCGACTCAATCACCCGTCTAGCTCGCGCATACAACACCGTTATTCCTTCATCAGGTAAAGTACTGACTGGTGGTGTTGATGCAAATGCGTTACACAAGCCAAAGCGCTTCTTCGGTGCTGCTCGTAACGTAGAAGAGGGTGGTAGCTTAACTATCATCGCCACAGCGCTTGTTGATACTGGTTCTAAGATGGACGAAGTTATCTACGAAGAATTCAAAGGTACAGGTAACATGGAATTACACCTCAATCGCAAGATTGCTGAGCGTCGTGTATTCCCTGCTATCGACTTTAACCGTTCTGGTACTCGTCGTGAGGAATTAATGACCTCTCAAGACGAATTACAAAAAATGTGGATCCTAAGAAAGATCGTAAACCCAATGCAAGAAGTAGAAGCTATGGAGTTTTTGATCGACAAGTTGGCGATGACCAAAACCAACGATGAATTTTTTGATGCAATGAAACGCCAAAAAGGCGCGTAGTTCTCAACGAATCAAACGCACAAAAGCCCAACATTGATTGGGCTTTTTTGTATTTAATTTATCTACTTTGACCAAGAGACGCTGAAGATTAATGAAATATAAAGATCTGCGTGACTTTATTAAACAGCTAGAAAAAAAAGGTGAACTGATCCGAATAAAAGCGGAAGTTGACCCTGATCTAGAAATGACTGAAATTGCGGACCGCACATTACGTGGTAAAGGTCCCGCGTTGTTATTTGAAAACCCGAAAGGCTACTCGGTTCCTGTCCTAGCAAACCTGTTTGGTACACCAAAGCGCGTCGCTATGGGTATGGGCCAAGATGACGTTGCCGCTTTGCGTGAAGTGGGAAAGACATTAGCATTTTTAAAAGAGCCTGAGCCGCCAGCAGGTTTCAAGGATGCATTTTCCAAGCTGCCTATTTTTAAAAAGGTACTTAACCTATCACCAAAAGAAGTAAAAAAAGCAGCCTGTCAGGAGTTTGTGCTAGAGGGCGACCAAGTTGACTTAACGAAGTTACCCATCATGCGTTGTTGGCCGGGTGATGTTGCACCATTAGTAACCTGGGGATTAACGGTGACACGAGGCCCAAATAAACCTCGTCAGAATCTCGGTATTTACCGTCAACAATTGTTGGGGCCAAATAAACTCATTATGCGCTGGTTGTCCCATCGTGGTGGAGCGTTGGATTTTGAAGAGTTTAAAAAGAGTAATCCAGGTGAAAAGTATCCGGTTTCTGTGGCACTTGGTGCTGATCCAGCGACAATTTTAGGTGCAGTAACACCCGTGCCAGATACTTTAAGTGAATATGGATTTGCAGGGTTATTACGCGAAAGTAAAACTGAAGTTGTGAAGTGTGTCTCCAACGACTTACAAGTCCCAGCCTCTGCAGAATTTGTCTTGGAAGGTTATTTAGACCCTAATGAAACGGCACCAGAAGGTCCTTATGGTGATCACACGGGTTATTACAACGAAGTAGAAGAATTCCCTGTCTTTACCGTCACCCATATTACCCATCGTAAAGATCCAATTTATCATTCCACTTATACAGGCCGCCCACCGGATGAACCCGCTATTTTGGGTGTAGCATTAAACGAAGTGTTTGTGCCTATTATTCAAAAGCAGTTTCCGGAAATTGAAGACTTCTATTTACCGCCAGAAGGTTGCTCGTATCGTATGGCGGTGGTGACTATGAAGAAACAGTACCCTGGTCATGCCAAGCGCGTAATGATGGGTGTGTGGTCGTTTTTAAGACAATTCATGTACACCAAGTTTGTCATTGTTTGTGATGATGATGTCAATGCGCGAGACTGGGATGATGTGATGTGGGCGATTACTACGCGTATGGACCCTGCTCGTGATACGGTGATGATTGAAAACACGCCGATAGACTATCTTGATTTTGCCTCACCGGTGTCTGGTTTGGGTTCAAAAATGGGCTTAGATGCCACCAACAAATGGCCGGGAGAAACGGATCGTGAATGGGGCGAACCGATTGTCATGAGCGAAGAGATCAAACAACGAGTCGATGAAAGGTGGGAGGAGTTTGGCATCAAGCTCACACCAAAAGATTAACGTTAAACGTATTTTAAAACTGTAACTTATATAACAAATGCCAAAATCAATCCTATAGTTAGAGGTAAGTCCCAACGAATAGGTTGGCATTAAGGTAGGAATATTACATGTCTGCACCGATTATTAATGCAGAAGTCGTGTCGATTGAAGCGACCACAGACTATGTTCACATTGTTAAATTAAAGCCACTAGAAACCATTAACTTTCTGGCAGGTCAGTATTTGCAAATTGTCTTAAGTGATGAAGACAAACGCGTTTTTTCAATTGCATCAAGCCCAAATGCAGAGTTAATTGAGTTGCATATTGGCGCTGGTCCAAATGATGACTACCCACGTGGTGCACTTGATCATATGGCAGCCAACAAAGTGGTTCAATTGGAAGTTGGTTTGGGTCATGCTCATCTAAATTCAGCGTCTGAGCGTCCTATTATATTGATGGCTGGTGGAACGGGCTTTTCTTACGTTAAGTCAATTGCCGACTATTTGGCTGAAACAAAGCCAAATCATCACGTTATTTTGTATTGGGGTGCGAAGGATGCCACATCTTTGTATGCAAGTGAGTACTTGGTCAATTGGGCGAATTCTCATCCTCACTTCCAATATATTCCTGTTGTTGAAGAAAGTAATGATGAATGGACTGGTAAAACCGGTTATGTCCACCATGCAGTAATGGAAGACATCATTAGTCTTGAGCCTTACGATATTTATCTAGCAGGCCCTTTCAAAATGGCCGGCATCGCTCGAGAAGATTTTATTAGCCAAAAAGGCGCTTTAAAAGAGCACATGTTTGCGGACGCATTTGCGTTTATCTAATGTTAAGGAAAACAAATGAGTATTGAAATTCGACGTGTTGATTATAACGATCAGCAACAAGGACAAGAATTGGTTGATTTACTTAATGGTTATGCCCAGGACCCTATGGGTGGCGCTGAAGCGTTAAGTGAAAGTACCCAAGCTAATTTGGTTAATGCCTTAAAAGAAGTACCACATGCTTTTTCTTTTATTGCTTATGTAGACGGTAAACCAGCAGGGTTGATTAACTGCTTTGAAGGTTTTTCAACATTTAAGTGTAAGCCTATTATCAATATTCACGATGTAACGGTACAAAAAGCGTTTCGTGGCTTAGGTATCAGCCACGCGATGTTAGAAGCGGTACAAGCAGAAGCCAAACATCGTGGCGCTTGTAAATTGACCCTTGAAGTGCTCGAAGGTAATACCGTTGCTCGACATTCCTACGAGAGTTTTGGGTTTGCTGGCTACGAGCTAGACCCAGCCATGGGTAAAGCTGAGTTTTGGGAAAAAGCGCTTTAACTCTATTAATTAGCGCCTTACGTAATGAGTGGTGATTAGCCTTTCGCGCAGTGTTTATCGACGCTGCGCTTGGCCGCTGCTATCGCCGCTTCATCTTCTGCGGCGCGCGCTTCCATCCATCTAAAATGCGCCTGTTCGCATTGCTCACTTTGTTTTTTCTTAGCTTTTTTCTTGCCTTCAGCAATCGGATTGGTATCTAAATCGGAGCTTTTAGCTACGGCTTTACTTTCAGTAAGGGCTTTACTCTCAGATGTTGAGTTTTGGGCACAGGCAAGTATTAAGGAACTGAAAACGACGACGAACAAAACACGATAAAACATATAACCTACTTCCTTTTGTTAATCTCAATTCGCGGTTTTGATGATGAGATAAATACATATGATAAAAACGCGAATTTAATACATCGAGTTTTGAGTGTAGTTTAACTTTTCAATTGTTTCGAAATTAAATGTAGAGGTGCCATTTCTGTCGTGATCAAGCCGCGTTTAGGGCGGTCGAGATCAATAATGATATAAACAATCAGCGTAATGAGAATTCCGACTAACGAAATAGGTATGGTCAAACGCTTCCCGCTGAGTCCTGCTGAGTAACCTAAAATCGTAACCGCAATAACAAATACAAAAAACAACAAGTACAGAACTACTTCAGGGGCATAGTTGTTGATAAGTGCATTGCGTTTAAAGTCACGCTCTATCAACAGTGCCACATCATTTTGTAATGCATTGTTGTCGGTTAGTTGCCACATTTGCTGTTGAATAGACTCGACGTGCGTGGTGAGTTTTTGTCGCGACTTGTCTTCAACAATACTTAGCTCTGCTAACTCCAGTTTTGTCTCGACGTACTGTTCAAGTAATAACTTAAACTCTGGTCTCAAAGAGTTGGGTAGGTGACTAGACGCCATCATGACTTGTTTGATTGACGCTGCTTCATCAATTAGGGCCGTGGTTCGAGCATCGTATTTCTGAATTGACATGCTAAAGGTGAAACCTAATAACAAAGCAAGTAGACCGAGAATACTGCCTTGAATTGAACCAGTGAGAGATTTTACCTCATCTGTTGTCTTTTTCTGGACAAAGTGACCAATAGCAAACCCTATTTCATTAAAAAAGCTTATTGCCAGAAATAAAGTGATGGCAATACTGATGGTACTGAATTCGTAGAGTTGCAATTTAGATCCTTAATTTGTGTCAGTCTAATTGAGCCTGTTCAGCTTCTTTCAAACCACTTAGAGATGATTGCAGAGATGGCTCAAGCATTAGTGCCTGTTCAAATGCCGCCTTGGCTGCTTGATAGTTCTCGGTGGTTAGCAGACTTTTGCCGAGATTATCATACGCCTCTGGTTTATCCGGTGTTATTTTTGTTAATTGAGTAAATAAACTGACAGCCTTGTCTGGGTCACCACCAATGAGTTTAGAAGCGGTTAAATAAAAATGGCCAAGGGACTGAATGGTTACTATGTGATTAGCGTCCAGTTGGTGCGCTCGAATAAAGACATCTCGACCTTTGGCAAGCGTCGACATTTTACTGAAAATGGATGCCTGGTCAGCAAGCTTAAAGTAGTTTTCTCCTAAGCTCGAAAGGTACTCAGGGTTGTCTGACTCTACCTCTACAGCGCGAACCAAATAGCCTTCAGCTTCTTCGTAGCGGTTCTTATTAAAGGCAATCTTACCTAAATAAAAGTTCACAGCCGGGTCGTAAGGGGCTTTGCTTAATAAAAACTCAAACTGTGTTTTGGCCGTGTCTAATTGATGCTGATTAAAGGCATTTATTGCAGTTTCGATAGTAATGAGGCTAGTGCTTGATTCTACTTGGTTGGTCGTTGATTTAGACGTGTCGTTCGGCTTGGAAGTTTGATTAGGCTGAGTGATGTCATTTTGAGCGTGAAGCGGTGCGCCAGTTAAGCCTATTAACGCAACGACAATTGATAGAGTCCGCATTTTTCTGTCCTTTTTATTATTATTTTACTCCATGTGTTGTTTAAAAAATGTACACAAACAAAAAGAGGAAATCCAGCTTTTTACTCGATTTCCTCTTACTAATAATAGCCGTGCGACTTTATGGAATTAACGTATCCGCCGGAACGCGAACCCAACCTTCCATTAACACTCTCGCACTTCGGCTCATGATGGCTTTATCAACTTGCCATTCGCCATCCTGTAAGCTGGCTTTTGCGCCTACTTTTAACGTTCCACTCGGGTGACCAAAAGTAACAGCATCACGAGGTTGGTTGCCCGCTGCTTGATAAACCAGGGTGCCCGGTATCGCAGCCGCAGCGGCAATTGCAACTGCTGCTGTTCCCATCATGGCGTGGTGCATTTTACCCATGGATAGGGCACGAACAGACACGTCGATTTCGTTTTCAGCAATGGCTTTACCACTAGAGCTCACGTACTGCTTTGGTGGCGCTACAAATGCTACCTTTGGCGTGTGTTGTCTTGCTGCAGCCTCACTGACGTTTTGGATAAGTCCCATTTGAACGGCACCATGGGCGCGAATCGTTTCAAATTTCGCAAGCGCCTCTGGGTTTTCATTTATCGCTTCTTGTAACTCAGTACCTGTGTAACCCAACGCTTCTGCATTCAAGAAAATCGTTGGAATACCAGCATTGATGAAGGTCGCATCGAAGGTACCGATATCTGGCACTTCAAGTTTGTCGACTAAATTACCAGTCGGGAACATTGAGCCCTCGCCATCGGCTGGCGCAATAAACTCGACTTGTACTTCTGCGGCAGGGAAGGTTACACCATCTAGCTCAAAGTCGCCGGTTTCTTGCACTTCACCATTGGTAATCGGCACATTGGCAATGATGGTTTTTTTGATGTTAGCTTGCCAAATTCGAACCACAGCGATGCCATTTTCTGGAATACGGGTCGGGTCGACCAAGCCATTGTTAATCGCAAAAGAGCCAACCGCAGCGGTCAAGTTGCCGCAGTTACCACTCCAATCAATAAATGGCTTGTCTATCGCGACTTGACCAAATAAATAGTCAACGTCGTGATCAGCTTTGCTACTTTTTGACAAAATCACGGTTTTACTCGTGCTTGATGTTGCGCCACCCATACCGTCGGTATGCTTGCCGTAAGGATCAGGGCTGCCAATCACACGAAGTAGAACCTGGTCGCGAATTGGGCCTGGCTCTTGTGCTTCAATAGGTAGGTCTTCTAAGTTAAAGAAGACCCCTTTGCTCGTACCGCCACGCATATACGTAGCGGGTATTTTTATTTGCGGCAGGTGCATTATGCTTCCGCCTCTAAAAAGTCTTTAGCAAAGCGTTGAAGGACACCACCGGCTGAGTAAATCGAAACTTCTTCAGCTGTGTCTAAGCGACATTTAACTGGAACGCGAACTGACTCACCATTACTGCGATTAATGATGAGCGTTAATGTCGCGCCAGGACTCGGCTGACCTTCAACATCAAAGGTTTCTGTGCCGTCGATGTTTAGTGTTTTGCGTGTTGTACCAGCTTCAAACTCGACCGGTAGTACACCCATACCGATAAGGTTGGTACGGTGAATACGCTCAAATCCTTCAGCAACGATAACTTCTACACCCGCTAATCGAACGCCTTTAGCGGCCCAGTCTCGCGAAGAGCCCTGACCATAGTCCGCACCAGCAACAATGATTAATGGCTGTTTGCGTTCCATGTAGGTTTCAATGGCTTCCCACATTCGGGTCACTTTGCCTTCCGGCTCAATTCGGGCTAATGAACCTTGTTTTACTTCGCCATTTTCACGTACCATTTCATTCAATAACTTAGGGTTAGCGAATGTTGCACGCTGTGCCGTTAAGTGATCGCCTCGGTGGGTGGCATAAGAGTTAAAGTCTTCTTCTGGCAAGCCCATTTTGGCAAGGTACTCACCGGCCGCGCTTTCAGCCATGATAGCGTTTGATGGTGATAGGTGATCAGTAGTGATGTTATCACCAAGTACGGCAAGTGGACGCAGGCCTTTCAGGGCTGGTTCACCGGCTAATGCGCCTTCCCAGTATGGAGGA
The DNA here is from genome assembly GCF_982872775.1 of Psychrosphaera sp. Classification (NCBI taxonomy): domain Bacteria; kingdom Pseudomonadati; phylum Pseudomonadota; class Gammaproteobacteria; order Alteromonadales; family Pseudoalteromonadaceae; genus Psychrosphaera; species Psychrosphaera sp. Next base: position 42,507 of record NZ_CEYNSH010000001.1, read on the forward strand.
CGACGAATATAAGTACTTTGTGGACGCCAATCGTAAAGTGGATTGTTGTCTTCACCATAGTCAACGGTAAGATCAAACATTGGCTCGTACACTTTACGGAAGTGATCAGGTTTGACGCTTGCTTTGATAATAGCATCGATTTCTTCATCGCTCGGCCACAGATCTTTCAAGGTGATTGGATTACCTTGCTCGTCGACGCCAAGGGCGTCTTTTTCGATGTCAAAGCGAATCGTACCGGCAATCGCGTACGCCACAACTAATGGAGGCGAGGCTAAGAATGCTTGATCTGCATGTGGATGGATTCGGCCATCAAAGTTACGGTTACCCGAAAGTACCGCCGTGCTATACAAGTCTCTATCTTTAATTTCTTGGGCAATTTTTGGGTCAAGTGCGCCACTCATGCCGTTACACGATGTACACGCATAGGCGACAACACCAAAACCAAGTTGCTCTAACTCAGGTAATAAGTTGGCCTCTTCTAGGTACATAGTCACAGCTTTAGAGCCTGGTGCTAATGATGTTTTTACCCACGGTTTACGTAACAGGCCTTTTTCATTGGCGTTACGAGCAATCAAACCTGCTGCAATCATGTTACGAGGGTTACTCGTGTTAGTACAAGAAGTGATGGCTGCGATAATGACAGCACCATCTGGCATTTTACCTTCTTCGTTTTCAACTTTTCCAGCAATGCCTTTTGCCGCTAAATCAGTGGTTGCGACACGAGCGTGTGGATTCGAAGGACCCGCCATATTGCGTACAACGCTTGATAAATCGAAGCTTAGTACGCGTTCGTACTGAGCGCCCGTCATGTCATCAGCCCAAAGGCCCGCTTCTTTCGCGTAAGTCTCAACTAGTTTAACTTGGTCATCATCACGGCCTGTCAGCGTTAAATAATCGATAGTTTGCTGGTCGATATAGAACATCGCCGCGGTCGCACCAAACTCTGGCGTCATGTTTGAGATGGTCGCACGGTCACCCAGTGTTAGTGCGTTCGCACCTTCACCGAAGAACTCTAAGTATGAAGATACAACGCGCTCTTTACGTAAAAACTCGGTTAAGGCCAAAACGATATCAGTACTTGTGATACCAGGCTGTGGCTTGCCGGTAAGTTCAACACCAATAATGTCTGGCAGACGCATATAAGAAGCACGGCCAAGCATCACACTTTCGGCTTCTAGACCACCAACACCAACCGCGATAACACCCAGTGCATCAACCATCGGCGTATGACTGTCAGTACCAACTAACGTATCTGGGAACGCAACGCCGTCACGGTTTTGAATAACCGGAGACATACGCTCTAAGTTAATTTGGTGCATGATGCCGTTACCTGGAGGTATTACATCAACGTTTTTAAACGCTGTTTTGGTCCAGTTAATAAAGTGAAAACGGTCTTCGTTACGACGCTCTTCAATGGCACGGTTCTTTTCAAAGGCATCTTTTTCATAACCAGCGTGCTCAACCGCAAGACTGTGATCGACAATCAGTTGAGTCGGAACAACTGGGTTTACTTTGGCCGGGTCGCCGCCTTTTTCAGCGATGGCATCACGTAGGCCTGCGAGGTCTACCAATGCCGTTTGACCTAGAATGTCATGACAAACAACGCGTGCTGGGAACCAAGGGAAATCTAGATCACGCTTGCGCTCGATGATTTGTTTTAATGAGTCAGTCAGTTTGTCACTTGGGCAACGACGGACTAAGTTCTCTGCTAACACCTTAGAAGTGTAAGGTAAGGCTTCGTATGCGCCAGGGCTTATCGCATTAACGGCTGCACGAGTGTCAAAAAAGTCGACGTTGGCGCCCGGTAACGGCTTTCTATATTCGATATTCATAATTCGGCTTTCTGGATTCTTTTTGAAATAAATTCTGTTTAAAACAAGCTCGTGTAAATCAAATACATATAAAACACGTTTGCTTAAAACAATTCAGAAAATCAGACTAGCGAAACACTAGCCTGATATTTTCGATGAAAAGGCGATTAACGCTCTGAAATTGGCGTAACTGGACGTAGTTCTTCACCGATGTATTCTGCAGATGGACGAATGATACGGTTGTCCGCACGTTGTTCCATCACGTGAGCTGCCCAGCCCGTTAGTCGTGACATAACGAAAATCGGTGTGAACAACTTAGTTGGGATATTCATAAAGTGATACGCAGAGGCATGGAAGAAATCGGCGTTACAGAACAAGCCTTTTTCGCGCTTCATGACTTCTTCACAACGTACAGAAACAGGGTATAAAACGGTGTCACCAACTTGCTCAGCCAGTTTTTCTGACCAGCCTTTGATGATTTCGTTACGCGGGTCTGACTCTGAATAAACTGCGTGACCGAAGCCCATGATTTTTTCTTTTTTGGCTAATTTAAGCATCATTTGCTCTTCAGCGTGATCCGCAGAAGTAAACTCTTGGATCATGTCCATCGCGGCTTCGTTTGCGCCACCGTGAAGTGGACCACGTAATGAGCCGATAGCACCCGCAACACAAGAGTGAATATCTGACAATGTAGATGCACAAACACGTGCAGTAAACGTTGAAGCATTAAATTCGTGCTCGGCGTAAAGAATAAGTGAAACGTGCATGACTTGCTCGTGCAACTCACTTGGCTTTTCACCGTGTAATAAATGTAGGAAGTGTGCGCCGATTGAATCGTCGTCTGTTTCAACGTCGATGCGAACACCATCGTGTGAGAAGCGGTACCAGTAACAAATGATTGATGGGAAACACGCCAACATTCGGTCAGCCGCATCTTGCTGTTGCCCAAAGTCCAATTCCATTTCTAAGTTGCCAAGCATTGAACAACCAGTGCGCAATACATCCATTGGGTGCGCATCAGCTGGAATACGCTCTAGTACGTCTTTCAGTGCTTGAGGTAAACCGCGCATGCCGTGAAGTTTTTTCTTATAAGCATCAAGCTCGCTTTGGGTTGGTAATGTGCCCTTTAAAATAAGGTAGGCAACTTCTTCGAACTGACAGTTATTGGCTAAGTCTTTTACGTCGTATCCACGGTACGTTAGACCTGAACCTGATTTTCCAACGGTTGAAAGTGCTGTTTTACCTGCCACTTGGCCACGTAGACCTGCACCTGATAATACCTTACCCATGTCTCTCTCCTAATTTAGATTATCTGCTTTGGCGCCGTTTATATTTTTAGACTTCGGCGCCAACCAGACGGTTATATGTTGAACCTGAAATATTTGTTATTTAATGATTTAGTTTTTATATGTTTTACTGCTACTTGCATTTAATGCAATGTCGCTATTTATTTTTGCCTTCAGCAAACAAAGAGTCTAGCTTCTGCTCGTACTCGTGATAGCCAAGATAATCGTACAAATCCATACGTGTTTGCATTGTATCTACTACGGCTTTTTGATCGCCATCGGTCAAAATGTGTTTATAAACATTTTCGGCTGCTTTGTTCATTGCTCTGAAAGCGCTTAGTGGATACAGAACCATGTCCACACCCCACTGACCTAGCTCTTCTTTGTTCCAAAGTTCAGTTTTACCGAACTCAGTAATGTTCGCCAGAATCGGCACATCTAACGCTTCAGAAAATGCGCGGTAGTGTTCTTCTGTTTGAACCGCTTCAGCAAAAATACCGTCGGCACCTGCAGCAACATACGCTTTAGCGCGTTCAATTGCCGCTTCTAAGCCTTCTTGAGCAAAAGAGTCTGTACGAGCCATGATGAAAAAGTCAGGGTCAGTACGCGCATCTACCGCCGCTTTGATACGGTCTACCATTTCTTCTGTTGAAACGATTTCTTTATTTGGACGGTGACCACAGCGTTTTTGAGCAACTTGGTCTTCCATGTGCACAGCCGCCGCACCTGCTTTTTCCATATCACGAATGGTTTTGGCGATATTGAATGCACCGCCCCAACCTGTATCAATGTCGACCATTAATGGTAGGTCACAAGCTGAAGTTATGCGTTGAACATCAACAATAACGTCATTCAGTGAAGTCATACCTAAGTCTGGTAAACCGTAAGACGCATTGGCAACGCCACCACCTGATAAATAAATAGCTTGATGCCCGATTTGTTTTGCCATCATTGCTGTGTAGGCATTGATGGTGCCGACGATTTGAAGGGGTTGGTTTGCATCTAACGCTTGTCTAAACTTTTTACCTGCGCTCATATTTCTCTCTCTGTTGTTTGACCTGTTTGAACATACGTTTCATGTTCGTGGTTAATAATTGTGATTACTTATTATTGTTGTTAGTGGTAATCAGGGTTGCATCGATACTAATTTTTGTTCGATGTTATTTTTAGAATATAAAATGTGACGACGCATGAGTAGCTCGGCTAGCTCTTCGTCACGATTGCTAATGGCTTGCAAAACGTGTTTGTGTTCGTCAAAGGCGGTTGTCACTCGAGGACCAGCCATACCTAATTGGACTCGATACATTCGAACCAAGTGGTAAATACCGTTGATCAACATATTGATAAGGTGTTTGTTTTTGCTGCCAAGAATAATTCGGTAATGAAAATCGACATCACCCGCTTCTTGATAATAGGACTGCCCGTCTTTGACTTTATCGAAATGACTGCTGAGTAACGCTTTTAAGTCGTCAATTTCATCATTTGTCATATTCTTGGCCGCAAGACGCGCGGCCATCCCTTCAAGAGACTCTCGGACTTGGTAAAGTTCGATTAACCCTTCGATAGTTAGCGTTGCAACTCGGGCACCCACGTTTGCTTTGCGTTCAACAAGATGGCTAGATTCAAGTCGGTTAATGGCTTCTCTAACTACCGCACGCGATACACTGTATTTTGTCGACAAATCCGCTTCTGATAGTTTGGAGCCTGCTGCTAGGTTGCCTTCGACGATATCTTTGCGAAGTGCAACAAAGGTTTTGTCTGCAGACGTAACGGGTTGATCGAAAGGGAGAGTGATATTAGCCACGAGAAATGAATATGCCTCAATCTTGTTGAATGGATTGTAGACAATATAGGGTTGATTAAGACTCTAGTCAAACAAAGAGGTCTAAATTGTCGACAAAACAAAGATGGTTTGACGACTAAACTGGACAGCTAGCTTTACGCTTTCACATGATTAGTTACAGCCCACTGAGTCACAGCGGGCTAGGCACCGTTTATTTCAATTGGTTTTAACTTTGTTTAATCCTTGGTTGATAGTAACAAACGTCAACATTACCTGTGCCAGGGTAAACTAGAAACGGGCCTGAATTATGACGCGCAGATTCAAGACGCTTTTGATATTTCTGACCAAGTGTGTTTTCAACTGAATATTGGCGTTGTTGGCCTGCCATCAAATCTGTACCGAGAGTGGCGCTAAGGATTTTAGTTCGCTGATCTTTGTCTTCAATCATTCCGCTTTTTTCTTTAGGTCCTCGATTCATGGCTTGTGCAGCAGGCATACCATCAATTAAACGACCAAATATAGACATATTGCGATCAAGGTGACGAGGTGCATGACCAATAACAGCGTAGAATTCGGTAGTAGCAGTATCTGGGGCATTATCACGAGCCATCGCTAGCGCTCCTGGGCAATGTAATAGCCATTCTTCATTTGTTTTTGGGTCTCGACCGGCAGGAAAGGTATCGATGAACCCCGTTTCTGGTGCAAGCATAGCTGGAGATTGAACCAGCTGAAATGTTGAGTCTGCTGGGATAGGGCGAGTAAACTCGGCCTTTAATGTTTTTCGGAACGCACTCGGTTTACTAGTCTTTTCGTTATATTCTTGCTCGCCGCCTTGTATGACAAAACCGTCCACAACACGATAAAACTCGAGGCCATTGTAAAAACCTTCTTTGACTAAGTTTTTAAATTGCTGTGCCGCCATTGGCGATTGAATGTCAGTGATCTGAAAAACCAACATGCCCTTTGTGGTTTGCATGTAAACTAAGTCGGTTTGAGGGATCGAAACATAGTCTAAGACATCGTCTGATTGAACTTGTGTGTCGATTGCAAATAGCTGTGCGCTTATTAGCAAAGCAAAAAACGAAGTGACGATTCGGCTCGCGTTAATAATGTGGTGTTTATTCCAGTGTTTTAACATCTTGCTTCCTATCATTTATTATTGTTTTTAGATAACCTAACTGAATATAAAGTAACCCGTTTTTGACAAAATACAACAGGAAGTGACACCTTGCTTGAAGTAATCTCCGACTTTTTTAATCCCAACAATGACTACTTTTTTGAGTTGATGGCGGTCAGCGCCAACTTAACGGTGTTATTTTTATTACGCTATTTTAAATCGAACATTGTTTCCCAGCGCAAAGACAAATTTTGGGGCGCAGCCGCTTATTCAAGTTATCACCCACTTCGTATGTTCCTTTTCTTATTATTGTTTTGGCACGCGTTACACTTAGTTAATGAATTCTGGGTACTCAAAATCGGCTTGAATGAATACCCCGTCGTTAAGCTAATGGCTGCCATTCACTTAAGTTGGTTTGGCTTTAGAGTGGTTAATACATTAGAAACGGCGTTTTTGGATACTCACGATACGGTCAGACTCGATCAGACCGCTATCATTGGAGTAGCAAAGGTTTGTCGCTTGTTGTTAATGGTTGTTCTGGCAATTGTGGCATTTGATTTGTTGGGATTAGATGCCAGTGGTTTGATTGCACTTGGTAGTGTTTCAGGAGCGGCGTTAGCCTTTGCATCTAAAGACTTAGTGTCGAACTGGTTTGGTGGGATCATGTTATACATGGACAAGCCATTTAAGGTCGGTGATTGGGTCAGATCTCCGGATAGAGAGATTGAGGGCACCGTTGAGTACATTGGCTGGCGCATTACCAAGATAAGAACCTTTGATATGCGTCCTTTATACGTACCAAACTCAATGTTCAATAACATTACTGTCGAAAACCCCTCGAGAATGACAAACCGGCGCATCAAAGAAACGATTGGCGTGCGGTATGAGGACATTGATCAAGTCAATGCAATGGTAGAAGACATAAAAGCGTATTTAACCAATTCGGCACTGATTGCCCAAGACAAAACCATTATTGTTAACTTCAATGGTTTTGGTGCGTCTAGTTTGAATATCTTGGTTTATTGCATGACGGTGACGACTGATTGGGTGACGTTCCACGAACATAAACACCAAGTCTTACTTGCGATTGCCGAAATCATTGAAAAACACGACGGTGAGTTTGCGTTTCCAACTCAAACTTTGCATGTTCACTCTGAAGAGAGAGGGTCGGGGTTTGTAGAGAGTGAGCCGGCTTCTTAATTAAATTACCCAAGCTACTCAACGAATCAAGCTATTCAAATCGCTGAGCAGATTAATTTACTCAGCGACTTTTCTCGTAATAAAGTCTAGAGCGAGTGGTACATCTCTAAACTTTTTTGCGTCTCGCCTAACAGGGCCAGCTCCTGAGCGAACAATTTTATATCCGTTGGGTGAGGGTTACTGTAAATAACCTGTTGCAATGCTTGTTGAGCTAACTGATGGTCTTTTTGTCCAGCCGCTAAATAACCCATGATAGTTAATAACGTCTGGTCGTGAGGTGACTTAGTCGCTTGCTGGTGGACGCGGTGAAAAAGCTTGTCCATTTGTACTTGATGGTTGAGTTCGTAATAGCGTCTGACGACGGCCAAAATCAACTCGTTATCAATGACTTTCTTCTGATCTAAAATCAACGTTTCAATTTTGTCACTTTGTTGAGCCGTAGCCAGTGCTGACAAATAAGCAAAAAACACTTCTGGCATTTGGCGATTGGTTTTATGTAAAGATTGCCAAACTTCACTTAGCTGGTTTAATGACTTACTTTGAACATAGTCGGCAAACCCGCGTTCGAACCAAGTTTTGAGCTGTTCATTCCAAAGCGCAAATGCTTCATCCGAGAAAGACTTTTTCAAGTTCTTCTGAATCTTAGGTAGTTGGGTATCGACATCAGACCAATGGTGACTATAGATATTAATTTCGAGCCATAATTGTTGGTAAGCTACGGTTTGCTTTAATAAAGGTAAAGCCAACTTATCGATGTGGGCTCTCGCCGCTTCGTAATCTTTGTTTTGAGATAGGATAACCAATTCTGCAAAATCCACTCGGTAGGCACTTGTTGTCAAATCTAGTTCTTCAATATCTAATTGCTTTTTGACTTGTTCGGCGACGTGAGGTTGTTGTGATTGGGCTGCACATACTAAGCTCAACGCGCGTGCCGACTCTATTTTTTCACTTCGTCTGACTCGCAAAAACTGCTCTGCCGCTAGCTGCCATTGACCAAGTGCCATTAAATTTAGGCCTTGTTGATAATAATTGGCGTGAGTTTTGGCGTGGAATTTTTGCCACCATTTACTTGGCCATATCAGCATCAAGAACAAATATTTTAATACTTGAAACACAGCGTAAAACGCTAGGACTGTTAGAGTAATGGCTACTGCAAAAGAGACGATAGAACCTTCTGCGGTCCAAGTTCCTAGAGAAATAAGGACGTAACCTTGTTTACCTACCAACAAAGGCGCACTGAGTAGTGCCGCAATGATTAAACCCCAGACGATAATTCGTTTTAGCCATTTACCCATTATTCACCTCCGTCTCAACTGATGTTTGTTCGATAGAGTTTTCTTGAGGTTGGTTAGTCTCTGTCGATTCATTCCCGCCGTCATCGACTGTTTTAGGGCGATCTTCAGATTGCTCAGAGTCATTTAGATCGGTTTCTGAGGGGCTTGGCGTGCGGAGTTGTTCTTGCAACCGTTGCTGCTGCAGTTGCATTAATCCTATGACGTGTTTGTTAAGCAACGCTTGAGAGCTCAAATTAGCCGGTAATACTTGCGCTACGTTTTTCTTGTTCAGCTCGATTATCGTATTGATTGAAGCCACAACACTCGGCTGAGTCAAATCGAAGTATTGTTTTAACCAACGCTCAACGTTGGTTAGTGCATCCTGATAAATAGCGACATTACCTTCTAATACTGATTGTTGCGCAATCAAAAGCTGCTGACGAATATTAGCCCTTACAAACCAGCGCTGTTTGGGCGGAAGTTCAGGCTCTACAGCACTTTCACGTCGAGTGACAGAAATAAAGTTACCCATAAACCGCTTTACACTTGCCAACAGGTTCGCTTGCCAATCATTTACGTCGTCAGATATTTCAGGTTTGGTTGGTAATTCGGCCGGGTCTGGTACATAGATATGAGCCAAAGGCAATGTTTCAAGCTGACGGATGACACCTGATAACGCTAGATACACAGAGTCGGTGTCTGGTTTTGGGATAGCGGCAAGAAGGGCTAAGTCTTCACTGATTGCTTGACGTAAATAAAACACACTAGGGTCATTCATCGCATCAAGTCGGATATTGGCATCAACTAACAACTGAATAGCTGTATTAATGTCTTGCTCAATAAGAAGGCGTCGCTCGGCGAGATTGACCAAATATAAACTTTCAGCGGCTAGCCAAGTGTTTGGTTGAACCTGGCCTAATTCTTTAATGCGTGCCGTCAAACTTGTTAATTGTCTTTGCGTGTCTTGGACAAACTCATTGTTATTTTGTTGATTGCTCTCCAATGCGGTTAGATTATTCTGCACTTTTTCAACCGTTCGGCGAGTTTCAACAAGGCTTTGCTGAGCAATAACTTGATTCTGTTCTAATTGCTGTTGGTGAGAAAGTGCGGTTTGTTGTTGTAGCCAGTATAAATAAGCCACACCGGCCAACGCGATTAGACCAAATAAAAAGCCAAATAAGCCTAGAATACTGATGCCACCGGATTTCTTATTATTTTGTTGTGAATGTGACGAAGCGCTTTGTGAGCGTTGTGATGAAGAGCTAAAGGAGGCAGAAGGTTCAGGTTTGGACTTATTCTCAGGCTTTGCTGAAGGCTTGTCTTTAGACGAATAAGTGGCAGTACTAGCTGAAGGTTGACTCGATGGAGTATCACTTGGCTTTTGTGTTGACGGTTCTTTTTTCGAGTCGGCTTTATCACTGGCATCATTAGCACGGGCCTTAAGCTCCGCCTCTAATTTTTCTAATTCAGAGTTTGCATCATTCATGCGTTGGTTTGCGTCGTTTTTAGAAGCCAACGATTTGTCCTTCTTTTTTTTATCTACCATTTTATTGCCCGTTACCTATTACCTACATCAGTGGGAAGCGAATTTATCCAATCGACTCTATCTTATGAATAATAGAAGAATTATTCATATGTTCACAGATATAAATGTTTGATTTTTCTATGCCTAGATTGAGTAATGCTTCCCGTATACGGTCGCTAAATGCCACCCAGGACCATTGATTAAGGTCTATTTTTTGTTGAAATTGTAGAGACTCAATCACACTTTTAAGTACATCTTTACTCGTTACTATGATGAATTTGGCGTCTATCCATTGATCAATCGCTTTTGGGTAATGGATAGCCACCCGCTCATATAGTGACCACTCACAAACCTCAAAACCTCTGTTATTTAGAGCGTTTTTAATTAACTCTCTGCCTCCGGTGCCTTTAAAAATATGAACTTTTTGAGAAGTGTAAGGGGGTTTTAATCGATTATTTTTATTCAGCTCTTCACTGAAAACACTCAGGCCCAAAACCCCTTCACTGTCAGTGCGCTCCGGTGTGAGAATACTCTTAGGTGAAATAAGAAGGTGCTCTGCAAGTTGATTGGCGGTACCTTGGCCGACAGCAACTATTTTTTGGTGTTGCTTCAACGCGGCAATAATATCTGGTTTGTGTTTTATTTGTTGGTAAAAAGCGTCAACAGCAGGGCGACTAACAAAGACGAGAATCGCTGAAACTATGTCCTCTATATTTAAAGTAGCCGTCGCATTAGGGAAGTGGCGATTTTCTAATGCAGGCTGATAAAGACTAGAGAATTTATGTTTTTGTAATAGAGCTTCGAGTTCGAGACCCATAGGTGCAGGACGAGTATTGATAACTTGTGGTGAGGTATTGTTGTTTAAGTTCATTGGCATCCTGCTAATCCCTAATGTATTTCTAAGTAGCTTAGTTATTTAATGGGTTAGGCGAGCGCTAACCCATTTTAATTTACCGAGCTTTATTGGTTATATACCTCATTGAGTATGACATCCGCACCTTGGCTTAATAATTTATTTGCGAGTTCTAATCCAAGTTTTTCGGCTTCTTGGACAGGACCACTTATTTCATCTCGAATAATGGTTTTACCGTCAAGGCTACCGACTAAGCCACGTAAATGAATTGTGTCACCTTTAATCTCTGAATAGCTACCAATTGGTACTTGGCAACCACCCTCTAGACCTCTATTCATCGCGCGTTCAGCTAATACACGGTAGCGCGTCTCAGTGTCTTCGAGTGGGGCAAGCAAAGCCTTGATCGCGGCATCATCCGAACGACATTCAATACCGACGGCACCTTGACCGTTTGCCGGTAGTAAAACATCGGTTGCGATGGTTTGTTTGATACGCTCTGACATTTCCAATCGGATCAATCCAGCTGCCGCTAGAATAATCGCATCGTACTGGCCTTCATCTAATTTACGTAAGCGCGTGTTGACGTTGCCTCGTAAATCCTTAATGACTAGGTCAGGGCGCATCGCTTTTAATTGGCATTGACGACGTAAGCTAGACGTCCCCACTACAGCCCCCGCAGGAAGAGCATCAATCGAGTCAAAGGTATTTGAAACAAATGCGTCGCGAGGGTCTTCGCGTTCACAAATTGTATTAAGCATTAACCCGTCTGGAAATTCGACGGGAACGTCTTTCATTGAGTGAACGGCAATGTCGGCCCGGTTCTCTAACATTGCTACTTCTAATTCTTTAACAAACAGTGCTTTACCACCAATCTTGGCCAAAGGGGTATCCAAGATCTGATCGCCTTTTGTGGTCATCGGCACTAAGGTTACTTTTAGATTCGGATGTGCTTCTTCAAGACGTCCTTTTACAAAATAGGCCTGCCACAGGGCAAGTTGGCTTTCACGTGTGGCGATACGCAATTCGGATACGGTAGCTTGTGTCATAACGTTCTTTTCAAAAATAATGAGATTGCCGCCAGAATATCAGTTTTGGCGGCGGGTATAAACGAGTGGAGGACCAATTCGTAAGTTAGCGCTTTAATAGGTAAAGCTAGTGGTCGCTAATAGTCTGTTTTGTTCGTCGACGACTTCTACTTCCCAGGTGCCTCTGAGAGGTGAAATTAGGTTTTTACTGGAATAAGTTCGCCAGCGGTCACTGCCAATATTCAACATGACTTCGGCGACTAATTTACCATTTAGAAACCATCTATGAGTGACATATTGACCAGACTTGTCCAGAATTTCAGTGAAAAAGTAAACCTTTTTTGTATCTGTGGGTACCGTTTTTGAATTGTAATTGTTTATCGGCTCACGAGCGTCAATGCCTGTGGTTAAAATAGCACGACGAATAAATTGACTGGCAGGCACATTTGGCTCGTCAACCATCGTCACGTCGTCGTTTGGTGCAGTAATGGCGGCGGTGGCTGACAAAGGCAGTATTAATGCGTTTACTATTAAAAGTAGTGCGATACGGCGAAAATTAATTTGTCGAAACATCTATTAAAGCCTCGTTTTATATAGGGTTTTAGGCGGCTTTATAACCGCTATGTTATTGTTACAGTATAGGTAAAAATGTAGAGTTTGGGCTACATTTTACTTCATTAACTTAACTCTTTAATTGCTCTACTAATTCCATCCACAGTAAGTGGGAACATCTTCCCTTCTACAATTTGATTCATAATTCCGATAGATTGATAGTACGGCCAATGAGCTTCTTCTTGGGGGTTAAGCCAAGCTACCTTGTCGAAGTGATGGGTGACTTTCCTCATCCAATCGACACCCGGTTTTTCATTCCAATGTTCTACAGAGCCACCTGGCATCATAATTTCGTAGGGACCCATCGTCGCATCACCGACAAAAATGACTTTGTAATCTGAACCATACGTTCGAATAAGTTGCTCAACATCCAGGCCTTCATCATATCGACGGGTATTGTCCTTCCATACTTGTTCGTATAGGCAGTTGTGAAAATAGAAAAACTCTAAATGTTTAAACTCGGCATGTGCCGCAGCAAACAGTTCTTCACAAATGTGAATGTAGTCATCCATTGAGCCGCCGACATCAAAAAACATTAATACGTTTACTGCGTTGTGTCTTTCGGGTTCGGTTTTAATATCTAAATAACCGGCATTATCGGCAGTGGCCCTGATAGTTTGGTTGATGTCGAGTTGTTCAGTTGAGCCGGTCCGGGCAAACTTACGCAATTGCTTCAGGGCGAGCTTAATGTTTCTCTGCCCCAATGCACTGTCTTTATCTAAATTTTTGAATTCGCGTTTGTCCCATACTTTAGCGGCGCGGCGATGACGACTTTCATGTTGACCAATTCGTACGCCTTCTGGATTGTAGCCATAAGCTCCAAAAGGAGAGGTGCCGCCTGTTCCGACCCATTTATTACCGCCGGCATGACGCTTTTGTTGCTCTTTGAGACGTTCCTTTAGTGTGTCCATGAGCTTGTCGAGGCCACCAAGAGTCTTGAGCTTGGCTTTGTCTTCATCAGACAGTTGCTTTTCAAATTCTTTTCTTAACCAGTCCTCGGGAATAAGGTGCTCACTCAAATCAATACTTTGAACCCCTTCAAAATAGTCCGCAAATCCTCGGTCAAATCGATCGTAGTGAGTTTCGTCCTTGACCATGATAAGTCTAGAAAGGTGGTAGAACTGCTCGACATCGGCAAAGATAACGCCCTTTTTGACTGCCTCAATTAAATCGAGTAATTCGCGTAATGATACCGGTACTCGATATTTTCTTAAGGTTAAAAAGAAATCGATGAACATAAGTACAGGCTTTTATTTACGACGAGACAAAAAGGCTAGCTTTTCTAACATCTGAACGTCTTGTTCGTTTTTGAGCAATGCACCAAACATTGGGATCACTGATGCGTTTTTGTCTAGTAGCACTTCTTGTGAAACCTCATCGGCTATCAAAAGCTTGAGCCAATCGATTAACTCTGACGTCGATGGTTTCTTCTTGAGACCGTTGAGCTCTCTTAATTCGAAGAACACTTCTAATGCTTCGCGCAATAAAGTCGGTTTTACATCAGGGTGGTGAACCGCGATGATTTTTTCCATTTCCTCACGCGTAGGGAATTGAATGTAGTGGAAAAAACAACGACGTAAAAAGGCGTCGGGCAGCTCTTTTTCGTTATTTGAGGTGATGATCACAATAGGACGCTGCTTGGCAGTGATCTGTTGCTGGGTCTCGTAAACAAAGAAAGACATCTTGTCGAGCTCTTGTAACAAGTCATTTGGAAACTCAATATCAGCTTTGTCGATTTCGTCAATCAGAAGAACAGGGCGTTTGTCCGCTTCGAATGCCTGCCACATTTTGCCTTTGACAATGTAGTTGCCAATATTATGAACGCGTTCGTCCCCTAACTGGCTGTCACGCAGACGAGAAACTGCATCATATTCATAAAGGCCTTGTTGTGCTTTTGTCGTCGATTTAATGTGCCACTGGATAAGTTCGGTATCGAGAGATTTGGCGAGCTCTTCGGCAAGCTGAGTTTTACCTGTTCCAGGTTCGCCTTTTATCAATAAAGGGCGCTCTAACGTCATGGCCGCATTGACGGCTAATTGCAACTCGTCGTTAGTTATATATGTTTCTGTGCCCTTAAATGCCATCGGATACCTCATCTTTATTGTTGTTAAATCTAAGCGTGTTAAGCAATGCTAACTTAAATATACGCGGCATCCAGAGATGGTTCTACTTTCGATTGGAGAAATCTGTATTTTTAAGTGGTTTTTGAGTGGTTTTTGAGCAAAGTAAGTGGCACTTGAAGTCGTCGGATTTGACTATGAGTTGTAACATCTTATATTTGTTAATGATTTGAGTATAGAACGCCGTTATTTTGGATAGTTTTGCACAAAAAGGTGTTAGGCATTCATTTGTTTTCGTTAGTTTTTTAAATTAATAAATGGCAATTAAATCGATTTTAGGCGATATTAAAAATCAAAATTGAAAATATAAACACTTAGAGTGATTATCAAATTGACAATGAATACAATAAAATACCTCACAAGTTGGTCTCTCATTCTATCAGCATTCTGGTTAGTTCTCTCTGGCTTTATTAAGCCCCTTTTATTGAGCTTTGGTGTTGCTTCAGTAGCATTGGTCGTATTTTTAATACATCGAATGAATGACAACGATTCGGAAGAACAAAAACTCGCGTTAAATTTATCCTTCATCAAATACATCGTTTGGTTAACGGGACAAATTGTTCTATCGAGTGTACAAGTGACCAAACTCGTTTGGGGTAAAAACGCAGAACTTTCACCGGCAACGGCAAAGCTTCCTATCGATAAAATTCCAAAAAGAAGTCGCGTTCTGTACGCCAATTCAATTACGTTGACGCCGGGTACATTGAGTATTGATCTTGATGACGAACACGTCACTGTTCACGCTTTACACGAAAGCTCAATTAAAGAACTTCGTCATGGAGAAATGACGGAACAAGTCTACTCCGAATCTAAAGGAGAAATATAATGCTCATATTAGCCGCGACGAGTATCGCAATGCTTTCTGTTATGGCATTGGCGCTTGCCAGAGCTTTACGCGCTGATACGGTTTACGACCGTATTCTTGGCGTCAATATGTTTGGCACCAAAACCGTTCTCTTTATTGCCGTGATGGGTTTCTTAAATGGTCGTCCTGACTTCCTCGATATCGCGATCGTCTATGCGTTGATTAACTTTATTGGGATGATTGCCGTTTTGCGATTTTTTGAATATACCGCTGACGCTGATTCAATTGATACAACAGCTAAAAACGAGGAGAACACACAATGATTTTAGAAGTTATTAGTGCGATCCTTCTGCTTTTAGGCGCATTCTTTAGTTTGACCGGGGCGCTTGGGCTATTTAAGTTTCCTGACTTTTTTACACGTGTCCACTCTGCGAGTGTGACCGATTCCATTGGCGCCATTTTAATTATTTCAGGCTTAATGTTGTTGACCGACTTTGGGCTGGTTTTTGCAAAACTTTTGCTGATTTTAATCTTTTTGTTGCTGACTGGCCCGACTGCATCACACGCATTGGCAAAATCGGCTAGACACGGCGGTTTGCTAACAATTTCAGAAGCTAAAGAAAAAAAACAAGAGAGTAAGGACTAATGGTTGAATTTATCGATTTAGTTTTACTGGCTATGCTGGCAATTGTCGCTTTGCGTGTAATTTATCTTAAAGACCTATTTGCGGTTGTTATGCTATTTGGTATTTACAGCTTTTTGTCCGCATTGATATTTGTCAATCTTGACGCGGTTGATGTTGCGTTTACAGAAGCAGCGGTGGGTGCGGGTATTTCGACGGTATTAATGCTTGGAACGTTGGCGTTGACTGGGCGCAAAGAAAAAAAGAGTGAACAAACAAAATTATTGCCCTTGTTTGTTGTGATCATTACCGGCGCCGCTCTTATTTATGGCACATTAGACATGCCTCCATTTGGCGATCCAAATAATCCAGCACAACAACACGTTGCTCCGCGTTATATTCAAGACTCACCTCAAGAAATCGGCTTGCCGAACATGGTCACTTCAGTGTTAGCGAGTTATCGAGGTTTTGATACATTGGGGGAAACAGCGGTAGTTTTTGCTGCAGCCATTGGTGTGTTTAGCCTGTTAGGTTTACCTAAGCCAGATAGAGCGGCTGTAGCATCAGGCTTGAAGTCTCACCTTGTTCTTAGGGTCGTGTCTAAGATGCTCATCCCGCTGATAATCTTATTTGCATTGTATGTTCAGTTTCATGGTGATTATGGACCCGGTGGAGGGTTCCAAGCAGGCGTCATAGCAGCGGCAGCCTTCATTCTCTATGCGCTAGTGTTTGGACTGAAGATGGCCACGATAGTAGTAAAACCAAATGTCCTTAAAGCACTAGCCGCTTTAGGTGTTCTAATTTACGCAGGAACGGGCGTTGCCAGCTTGTTTTTAGGCGGAAACTTCCTTGACTATAACGTACTGGCAAGCAACCCAGTGGCGGGACAACACATTGGTATTATTCTCATTGAGTTGGGTGTTGGTATAACCGTATTTGCAGCAATGCTCAGCATTTTTTATGCGTTTGCAGGACAAGCTGAAAGGAGAAATATTCAATGAGCATGATCGTCGATCATTATAACTATTGGATTGTTGTTTTCTTAATGATGGCAGGTTTTTACATCGTTATTTCGGCAAACAATCTGGTCAAAAAAATAGTAGGCCTCAACATATTCCAAACGTCTGTATTTATGATGTACATCTCTATCGGTAAAGTGACCGGTGGTAGTGCACCAATCGTGGCAGAGGGGATAGAAGTTTATTCAAATCCATTGCCACATGTTCTTATCTTAACCGCGATTGTAGTAGGGGTAGCAACCACTGCTGTAGGGTTGGCATTAATAGTAAGAATAAAAAGAGCCTACGGTACTGTAGAAGAAAATGAGTTTAAAGATAAGGACGATCTAATCTGATGTTTGAACAGCACTTTCCTGTCTTACCAATAATTCTGCCGCTAATGGCGGCCCCAATTTGTATATTGTTGGGGCGTAGTCAGTTAGCTTGGTTATTCGCGACGATTGTTAGCGCGTTAAGTTTCTTTGTTTCTGTCGACTTATTGATGACGACACTAGAACAAGGGTTTGTTAGTTACGCACTTGGCGGTTGGCAAGCTCCTTGGGGGATTGAGGTCCGTATCGATGTCGCAAGCGCGTTGGTACTGAATGTCGTAACAGCAATCTCGACCTTGGTTTTAGTCTATGCCAAAGAAAGCATAGAAAAAGAAGTGGATGAGAGCCAACACACGTTATTTTATACGGCACATCTCCTTTGTTTAGCGGGTTTATCAGGTATTTTAAGTACCGGTGATGCATTTAACCTGTTCGTATTTTTAGAGATTTCTTCTCTTGCTACCTACACCTTAGTGAGCTTAGCTAGAGACAAACGTTGCTTAACGGCTGCGTTCCGTTACTTAGTAATGGGTACAATTGGTGCGACGTTTATCCTAATTGGCGTCGGTATGATGTACATGAAAACCGGCACATTGAACATGCTTGACCTAGCCGCTCGAATTGCTGAATTTGACAGTAATAGAACGTTAAATACTGGCTTGGCATTCATTTTAATTGGCGTCAGCATCAAGTTGGCGTTATTCCCACTTCATATGTGGTTACCGCCTGCCTACACCCACGCACCTTCTGCTGTTAGTACGTTTTTGGCAAGTACTGCAACAAAAGTTGCTGTCTACGTGATGCTAAGGTTTATCTTTACGATCTATGGCGCAGAGTTTGTTTTCTACTCGATGAGCATGGACGTTATCCTGCTAGTGTTAGCGATAATTGCTATCTTCAAATGCTCATTTATGGCAACGGTTCAAAGTAACGTTAAAACTGTTCTGGCCTACAGTAGTGTGGCTCAAATCGGTTACATGATTCTTGGTATCAGCCTAGTGACGGCCGCTGGCGTTATGGCTGGTTTGTTACATATCTTCAATCACGCATTGATGAAAGGTGCCTTGTTCATGGCCGTTGGTGCGGTAATGTTCCGAAAAGGCTCTGTAGACATTAAGGCGTTTCATGGTCTTGGTAAACAAATGCCATGGACTATGGCCGCGTTTACTATCGCAGGTTTAAGTATCATTGGTGTGCCACTGACCGCTGGTTTTGTGAGTAAATGGTATTTAGTAACAGCAGCATTAGAACAACAACATTGGGTGATTGCGTTCTTAGTGTTGATTGGCTCACTGTTTGCGGTTGTTTATATCGGACGTATTTTGGAAGTGGCTTACTTCAAAGAGCCACATGAAAGCACTGGTTCTGAATCGGTAAAAGAGGCACCACTACTTATGTTAATTCCTATGTGGGTATTGGTTATCGCAAATGTTTATTTTGGTATTGATACCTCTGTGAGTGTCAACGCTGCAGAGGCAGCTGCACAGTGGCTGACAAACGCTACGGGGGCTGAGTCGTCGGCCGTTTCCTCAACTTTAATTGAGGAGGTGTCACGATGAACATTTGGTCTGCATTTGAGCCTGCTCAACTAATTAATATTTCTATTCTTTTGCCACTTGCTGGTGCGGTATTGGTCTTGCTATTGGGCAAATATCCAAACCTAAGAGAAACAGCATCAATTGCTACAGCAGTTGTTTTGTTTACTTTGGTCTTGGCGATCACTGACAATACATTCAATAACACAACGATGGAAACTACATGGGTGACGCTGTTGCCTGGGCTAGATATTTCCTTCTCTGTGGAACCGCTAGGAGTGTTGTTTGCGCTAGTGGCAAGTTTCCTTTGGATTATTACAACCATCTATGCAATTGGCTACATGCGTGGTCATAACGAAGACAATCAAACCCGATTTTTCTTCTGTTTTGCGCTATCAATCAGTACGGTTATGGCCATTTGTTTCTCTGGTAACCTGCTTACTTTATTCATATTTTATGAGCTACTTACGCTTTCCACTTACCCACTGGTAACGCATGCGGGTACTGATGAAGCTAAGCGTGGTGGGCGTGTTTACCTCGGTATATTACTAGGTACTTCTATCGCGTTCTTGCTATTCGCTATTCTTGGTACTTGGGTGACGGCAGGTACCTTGGACTTTAAAGCGGGCGGCATATTTGGTGACAGTGACGCAAACGGGTTAATCGCGTTATTGCTGGTATTGTTCTGTTACGGTATTGGTAAAGCGGCGTTGATGCCTTTCCATCGTTGGTTACCAGCAGCCATGGTTGCGCCAACACCAGTAAGTTCATTGCTTCACGCCGTAGCCGTTGTAAAAGCCGGTGTATTCAGCATTCTAAAAGTCATGATTTATATCTTTGGCATAGATAAGTTGAGTCAAGTCGCAACAACGGATTTAATGTTATATATCGCCTCAGCAACCGTCCTATTGAGTTCTTGTGTCGCAATGACTAAAGACAACCTAAAGGCTCGATTGGCTTATTCTACGGTTAGCCAATTGAGCTATATCGTTGTGGGTGCACTGCTCGCTTCATCTATCGCAGCGGCAGGTGCAAGCTTACATATTGTTACTCACGCAGTCGGTAAAATTACCTTATTCTTCTGTGCTGGTGCCATTATGGTTGCGGCACATAAAAAGAACATCAGTGAAATGGTTGGCCTTGGCCGCAAAATGCCACTGACGATGATTGCTTTCGCCATTGGCGCACTGAGCATCATTGGATTGCCTCCAATGGCCGGTACCTGGAGTAAGTGGTTCTTGGTTATGGGTGCGTTAGAAGCGGACAAAATGATCATTTTAACGGTCCTTACAATAAGTACGTTACTTAATGTTGCTTACTTGTTGCCGATTCCAATAAAGGCTTTCTTTAATACGGGCCAACAAAGCGATCAGCCGTGGTCATGGTCTGAAACAAAAGAAGCGCCATTGCCAAGTCTTATCGCGATTGGTGTGACGAGTACGCTTTGTGTTGTGTTGTTCTTCTATCCACAACCAATCATTGACCTAATTAATTTAATTCCTGACGTGTCTACCGCAATTAAAGGACAGTCTTAAATGAGTAAAGAACAAGAAAAACCTGACTTTTTCGATAAGCAGGAAAACATAGATAAGATAATTAAAGTGTTTTATGTCGTGTGTGCACTGTTAGTTTTGGCTGACTTTATTGTCCATCGTCACATTTATCACGAATGGGAGAATATCCCTGCGTTTTATGCAATTTATGGTTTTGTTGGATGTGTTGTCTTGGTTCTTATTGCCAAAGCAATGCGTAAAGTACTGATGAAAGAGGAAGACTACTATGATAAGTAGCTTGGCTGATTTGTTACCACTGCTACCACCGTTTGTACCTCTTTTAATTGGTTCACTAGCGGCTATTTTCCTACGCGGTCATTTACGTAGTGCGATTATGCTCATAGCACCGATTTGGGGTGCGTTACAGTTAGCTGGAATGGAGCATGGCATCTACTGGGCATTCGAGTTTATGGGTTACCAATTAGAGCCTGTGAGAGTTGATAAACTTAGCCTAATGTTTGGTTATCTGTTTCATTTAGCCGCACTGATCGCCGTTATTTATTCATTACACCTTAAAGATACGGTTCAACACGTTTCTGGCTTGAGCTACGCCGCCAGTGCCGTCGGTGCGGTGTTTGCGGGTGACTTGTTAACTCTATTTGTGTTCTGGGAATTCTTGGCGCTGACCTCGGTGTTCTTAATTTGGGCTCGCCGAACTGACAGAGCGTATGGCGCAGGTATGCGCTATTTGGCTATCAAAGTGCTTTCTGGCGTCTTGTTATTAGCCGGTGCAATCATCTTTATTAATGAAACGGGTAGTGCACGATTTGCTGACATAGGCCTTGGTCACGAAGGCATGTTAAATGTTGGTGCATGGCTTATCTTCTTAGCGTTTGGTATCAAGTGTGCGTTCCCATTTGTACATACTTGGTTAACTGATGCTTATCCAGAAGCAACGCCGACCGGAACCATTTTCTTGGCATCTTTCACAACTAAAGCGGCGGTTTACGCCCTTGCCAGAGGCTATCCTGGTACTGAATTATTGGTGTGGATTGGTGTTACGATGGCGTGTTTCCCTATTTTCTACGCAGTAATCGAAAACGACCTTCGTCGAGTCCTAGCTTACAGTATGATTAACCAGGTTGGTTTTATGGTTGTCGGTGTGGGTATCGGTACATCAATGGCGCTTAATGGCGCGGTTGCTCACGCATTCAATGACGTCATCTTTAAAGGTTTGTTAATGATGACGATGGGGGCCGTGTTACATATGACGGGCCGGATAAACGGTTCTGAGTTGGGCGGCTTGTATAAGAGCATGCCAAAAACCACCATACTCTGTATTGTTGGTGCAGCGTCTATCTCTGCGTTCCCTCTATTTAGTGGCTTTGTCTCAAAGTCTATGATCATGAGTGCCGCCGTTGCGGAAGGTTATGATTATGTTTGGTTGGCGTTATTGTTTGCTGCCGCTGGTGTTTTCCACCATGCCGGTATCAAGATTCCTTACTTTGCTTTCTTTGCACATGACTCTGGAATCCGTACGACCGAACCTCCGACGAATATGTTGATCGCGATGGGTATTGCGGCCGCACTTTGTATCATTATTGGTACTTTCCCTGCGCAAACGGTATATGCACTATTGCCATGGGAAGCGGACTATCAGCCATATGATGTGACTCACGTGTTAACGCAATTGCAGCTACTCTTCTTCTCTGCATTAGCGTTCGTTTGGTTGAACTTGAAGAATATGTACCCACCTGAGCTGCCTTCTACCAACCTAGATACAGACTGGTTGTTCAGAAAGTTAGCTCCTGGGTTTGTTGTTCCGGCTTACTATTATGTCCTTGAGACAATGGGCAAGTTGGAAGCAAAAGCTACTGGTGGCATCAAGAAGTTAATTAACAACTCTTACGATGAAACAAAAGAACAACCAAAAGGCTATTTTGCTCAGTTGTGGCCAACAGAGACGATGGTCTTCTGGGTTGCGTTGTTATTAGCGGGGATATTACTGCTCTATTATATCTAGAATTTAGAACTAGATTTGATATTTAGAGCGGTTGTCTAGATTGGATATTTTTCAGGTATATCTCAAAGGTATACCTGAAAGAGAAAACCAGAATTCGATATATAAAAAAAATCCTAAAGGCTTGCTTATACAAGCGTGCCCTTAGGATTTTTGTTTATTTCTTATGGTAATTTTGTCTAATTAACTGACATTAATTAAATGAAATGGCCGTTCCGGCTTGCTTGCTACCTGCATCATTTAGCAACTCATATAGCTCGATACCAGTACGATTGTCTATCCAAGTCCCATCTTTATATTCAAAGTGATGGCCATTAAATTTTGTTGCAACCCAGATTTGATGCAGTGGTGCTTGTTTATTGACTATAATTTTTGAGCCATTTGGAAAAATGATTTCTACGATGCCGCCCGCGGACTCGTAATCGAGATCAAATTCAATCTCGTCAACGGTGTCCTGTAACGATTCTAATAGTTCATCGGCGAGTTGATGGTATTGGCTGTCATTCATCGGGTTTTCCTACTTGCAATTGCTGTTTGTCATGCGATTATAGGCGGCAAATTCATTAGATACATTAAAAACATGACTCAACGAACCACATCGCTTGTAAATCGTGCTTTGCCACGCAGTCTATTTGTCGCCATTACGCTAATTTTAAGTGCTTGTGGTCAAAAAGGGCCGTTGTATCTACCAGAAGATAAACCAAAGGCAGAAAAGCCGAAGGATAACGGCTCAGAAGAAGCCGACTCACAAGCGTCTCAAGTTCGCGCTGATCAGACATTGACGTCTAAAGACTAAAATCACAACGTTTATTAACCAACTAACTTGGTCTTAATTATCTAAAATCAAGGTGTTGATCCCATATTTACCGAAGAGAACCATCACGTGGACTTTTTTAACTACTCTCAAAAACAATTATTTGCAGAAGATATTAATTGCGAAGAAATCGCCGAAAAATTTGGTACGCCTTGTTTTGTGTATTCTAAGGCAACAATTGAGCGCCACTTCTTAGCCTTTACAAATGCGATGAAGTCTCACCCTCATTTGATTTGTTATGCCGTGAAAGCGAACTCGAATATCGCCGTGTTGAATGTCCTTGCCCAAATGGGCTCGGGCTTTGACATAGTATCTGGCGGAGAGTTATCTCGTGTTATCAAAGCTGGCGGTGATGCTAGCAAAGTCGTTTTCTCTGGTGTCGGTAAAACCGTTGAAGAAATCCAGTTAGGTTTGGAGTTGGGCATTAAGTGTTTTAACGTCGAATCGGAAGCTGAACTGCATAGAATTGCAGAAGTAGCAAAAGCCATGAACAAGGTCGCGCCTATTTCAATTCGCGTTAACCCTAACGTTGACGCGGGCACACACCCTTATATTTCTACTGGATTAAAAGAAAATAAATTTGGTATCGAATTAGAGCAAGCCCTTCCTCTATTTGAGTGGGCGCAAGCGCAAGACTCTCTGAGTGTGCAAGGTGTCGACTGCCATATTGGTTCGCAGCTAACTGAAATTTCACCATTCTTAGACGCGTTAGATGCGCTTATTGCATTAATCGACCGTTTAGCAGACTTTGGTATTGAGTTGTCTCACTTGGACTTGGGCGGTGGTTTAGGTGTTCCGTACAACGGTGAAGAGCCACCTCATCCAAGCGAATACGCAGCGGCACTGATGGAGAAGCTAGAACGTTTCCCACATCTAACTATTATTTTTGAGCCAGGCCGAGCGATTATGGCAAACGCCGGCATCATGCTGACTCGTGTTGAATACCTAAAACAAAACGCCGACAAAAACTTCTGTATTGTCGATGCCGCTATGAATGACCTCATTCGACCTGCCTTATACTCAGCATGGCAACGCATTGAGCCTGTGGTACAAACAGACAAACCAAGCAATGTGTACGATGTTGTGGGGCCAATTTGTGAAACCGGTGACTTTATCGGTAAAGATCGCGAACTTAATGTTGAGGCCGGAGACTTACTGGCGGTGCGAAGTGCAGGCGCATACGGTTTTACGATGAGTAGTAATTACAATTCTCGCCCACGTGCAGCTGAAATCATGATCGACAAAGACAAAATGCACTTAATTCGCAAACGCGAAACGATTGAATCTTTGTGGGAAAATGAGTCGTTAATTGATTAAAGGAGGTTTATCCACCGTCAATTAATGATATAACTATGATTAAGAACAGAGTTAGGAATTGAGCAGTTAAATGTTGTTAAATTTTACCAAAATGCATGGTCTAGGGAATGACTTCATGGTGGTCGATGGGGTCACTCAAAATGTATTTTTGTCCAAAGAGCAAATTAAAAAACTAGCGGATCGCAATTTTGGTATTGGCTTTGATCAACTACTTATGGTCGAGCCACCGTACGATCCTGAATTGGACTTTCATTACCGAATCTTCAATTCAGACGGCTCAGAAGTCCAGCAGTGTGGTAATGGCGCTCGTTGTTTTGCACGGTTTGTCTTTTTAAAGGGACTGACTAACAAAACGGCTATCAAAGTAAGTACTAAGTCTGGCAATATGGTCTTGTATCTTGAAGGTGAGGACCAGGTCACTGTGAATATGGGCCGCCCTATATTCGAACCTAAAAAAATCCCGTTTGTTGCCAATCAGCAAGAAAAAACCTACCTACTAAAGACAAAAGAAAAAACGGTCATGGCAGGCGTTGTCTCTATGGGTAACCCGCATGCGGTAGTGGTTGTTGACGATTTGGATGCAACAGATGTTCTTGGTTTGGGTGCCGAGCTAGAAAAGCATGAACGATTTCCAGAGCAAGCTAATATTGGCTTTATGCAGGTTATAAATCGCGAGCACGTAAAGTTGCGCGTGTATGAGCGAGGCGCTGGAGAAACTCTAGCCTGTGGAAGCGGCGCATGTGCTGCTGTAGTTATTGGTCGAATTCAAGATTTACTTGGAAGCAAAGTTCAAGTAGATTTACCTGGTGGTAGCTTGCATATTCGTTGGCATGACGAATCTTCACCCGTTAAGATGACGGGCCCAGCAGAATATGTGTTTGATGGACAAATACACTTATGAGCAAAATGGTCACAACCAATAACGAAGACCTCCAAGGCTTAGATCCTAAGCTAGTGAAAGAGTACTTAGAGCAAAATCCGGATTTTTTTGCGCAGTACCCTGAAATGGTCACCCAAATTCAAATACCTCACATTTCTCGTGGGGCGATTTCGTTGTTGGAAAAACGCCAAGAAATGCAACGTGCCAAAATCACTGAAATGGAAGAGCAACTATCCATTTTGATTGATAATGCTCGGGTCAATGAAGTGATCTTTAAAGCCATCAGCGAAATCTATATTTCGTTGGTAGGTTGTCAAAGTATTGCTGAACTTGAACAAATCGTCAGTGAAATTTGCCAACAACACCTTTATCTCGTTCAGTTCAGATTGTTGCAGCCGCAAGACGAGGCATATCTTCACCTTCAAGCCAAACTCGATGGCAAAGGAACGTATTTAGGCAGACTTTCAGTCGAGCTCATGGACGTGGTTTTTGATGAAGAAGTAAAGTCTGTCGCGTTAATAGAAGTCGTTCATGAAGACGACGAAAGTGAAGAAATTTTTGGTATTGCAGCCTTTGGTGCAAAAGCCGCCGATCACTTCCAACCGCAAATGGACACTTTTTTCATTAAAGAATTAGCGCGCTTGTTAAGTAAACACTTCGTTCATTTAGTAAAGTAAATTGAAAGTGTTCCAACTCGGAACACAACACAACGGAACACAATGGCGGACAGCATCGTGTCTTTTCTTCCTACTGATGTCGAATCACAATTATCTTCTTCCCTCGCAGAGCCGTTAGAGCGCTATCTATCGTTTTTGAAATACGAACGCGCTTATTCTACCCATACCGTTTCGACTTATCTTAATCCACTGGTTTCGCTTTCATTACATTTGCAGCGAAGTGGAATAACTAGCTGGTCAGACGTTCAGGAATTACATTTATCGTCGTGGCTAATAGAGTTTAAAAGAGCAGGCTTAAAAGCGAGTACAATTCAAAATAAGGTTTCTGCGTGTAAAGGGCTTTTTCGGTTTTTACTGCAGCGCAATGTCGTAAGTATCGATCCGTCAGAGCTAATTAGCGCGCCTAAAAGTAGTCGAGCATTACCCAAAAATATGTCCGTAGATGAGCTTGATGGTTTACTCTCCTTTAATCCAGAGTCAACGATAGAGTATCGGGACAAGGCAATACTAGAGCTGTTCTATAGCAGCGGTTTGCGATTGTCAGAGCTAGCCCAACTAAACACAGATAGTTTGTCATTTGACAGCGCCGAAGTAAGAGTACTAGGTAAGGGTAATCGCACTCGCGTCGTCCCGGTTGGAAAACAAGCCATTAAGGCTATTAAAGCGTGGTTACAACGCCGTAGTGAGTATGACCAAAGCCAGGGACAAAACTCCGCATTGTTTTTAAGTAAACTGGGTAATCGCCTATCAACGCGGCAAATTGAGCAGAGGCTCAAGCACTGGGCTTTAAAACAAGGAATGAATGGTAACTTGCACCCACATAAACTTCGTCACTCCTTTGCTTCTCACATGCTTGAATCGAGTAGTGACTTGCGGGCGGTTCAAGAGTTACTTGGCCACCAAAATTTGTCTACCACTCAGATCTACACACATCTTGATTATCAGCATCTCGCGTCGGTATACGACACCGCTCATCCCAGAGCCAAAAAAAAATCTGACTAACGCCTCGGCAAATTGCATCTATAATAGAAACGTACTAATAGCAACGTACAGTAAAAAATGGCATACTCATCTCGCCCAAATTAGGTTGTAACGGAGTACACTAAATGGAGTTTTCAGAACTCAAATCACCCAAACCAATAGAAGATCTCAATGTCTTAATTATCGACGACAATCTCCTTGTCCATGACATTGTTAAACAGACACTATATGAAATTGGTTTACGAAATGTTAAGTGTGCAGAAAATGCGTTTTATGGTCTTCGCTTGTGCGCCGAAACTCAGTTTGATGTTGTTTTATGCGCATTTAATGTCAAAAGCGACAAAGACGGTTTTCATATTTTGGAAGAAATGAAATTTAAGGGCTATGTTTCAAAAAGTACCATTCTTATCTTCTTAAGCTCTGAAACTGACGAGACGTTAGTGAACAGCATTTCAGAGCTTCAACCAGACGACTTCTGGGTCAAACCTCTCAATGTAAAACAAATTCGCGACCGCTTTACCTATGTTTTAAGTGTGAAACAGAAGCTGTTTAACGTTTATCAGTGCATCGACAATCGAGACTTTGGTAAAGCCATTTATTACATAGACAGGCACGTTTCCAACCCTGAGTTAAAGAAGTACCACCCACACCTTTTGCGCATGAAAGGCGAGTGCCTGCTGGCGTTAATGGAGTTCTCAGACGCTGAAGAATATTATCGTGAATTACTTCAAACGCAGAAAAAGTCTTGGATTTACCTTGGCTTTGTTCACGCTTTACTTAAGCAGAACAAAATCTTAGAAATTGAACAGCTCCTAGAGACGATGACACATAAGGTTGAGACACGATTCGCCACCTTTGATTTGTTGGCTCAATATCACGTCGAAAATGAAGATTTTGTTCAAGCCTACGAAGAAATTAAAAAAGCCGCAGAGTTATCACCACGTAATATCGCTCGTAACAAAAAAGTCTGGGATTTGGCGCGCCTAAACCACGATCAGCGCGAGCAATAC
The DNA here is from genome assembly GCF_982872775.1 of Psychrosphaera sp. Taxonomy (NCBI): domain Bacteria; kingdom Pseudomonadati; phylum Pseudomonadota; class Gammaproteobacteria; order Alteromonadales; family Pseudoalteromonadaceae; genus Psychrosphaera; species Psychrosphaera sp. Next base: position 70,597 of record NZ_CEYNSH010000001.1, read on the forward strand.
TTAGCAACAGTGAATATGGCCAAATTTGCCAAAAAGTCGATACACGACTCACCTGAATTAATGTTCAATGTTATTCGCTCGGGATTAGACCTAGCGCAAAGTGTTGATGCAATGGAATCTCACGAGCTACTCAACCGTATCGAAAAGTACATCACTGAGCTAGAAAATGATTATGAAGACATTGGTCATTTTAAAGAGCAGCTAGTGGTGGTTAGGGCCCGACTGCTCAATGCCAAAGATGAGCCAGCCTTGGCGACAAGACTTGTGGATAATCAAGTGTCCCTCAAACCAAACACCTCGGTTGAAGACAACCTAGATAAAGTTAAGGTGTATCACGAGTTAGGTAAGCGAGAGGAAGCGCAAACGCTTCTGACAGCCGTTAAACAACAGATTGCCTGTGATTCTCTGGCTGGCGCAGTAACGGCCAAATACGTGGAACAGGAAGCGCGAGAAAAAGCCGAAATTCATTTCACCCCAAAGCAGCTCAACAGTATGGCCGTTGAGTTCTTTAAAAAGAAAAAGATGGCACCTGCACTTAAATCGTTAGAGCAAGCCTTACAGCTAACACCTAAAAACGTAAAAGTGGCGCTCAGCTTGTTAAAAGTCTTGGTTGCTATTCATCGAGCAGAAGGGTTGGACTTAGATCAAAAAGAGTTAGCGTTTAAAACACTATCAGCGTTAGATCAAGCAACGCTTGATGAGAAGCAGGAGCTTCACTTTAAAGAGATCAGTACAGAGCTCATGGGCGTTATAGACCCTGGTGAGTTTGAAGCGGTGGAGGTTCAGGCTCAAGCTGAATAAATTAAAAAAGCCACGAATTTTCGTGGCTTTGTTTTATCTTCATTGGCTACAATTTTTGACCTGACCTGACCTGACCTGACCTGACCTGACCTGACCTGACCTGAACTGAGTCAGATTTAAATTGCATCTAGTCTTTAATAGGTAAAACAATACTCGTCAGAAGCTCTTTCTCTGGCACCGCTTGTGGGGCGTTTCGATAGATTTCATAATCAGCCAAGTCTTTGGCGCTTTTTAGCTTGGCAAATTGTTGATAGTTTTTGGCGGTTGCCCAGCCGTTGCCTAAATGATTGTAGCTACCTGTATGGTCTACTTCTAAGCCTTTGTGGGCTGGAACTTCACCAAAGACCATATTGGTTGGCACATCAAAGCTAGGTTTTTCGTGATACGCAAAGGCACCTGTTAACTCACATTTACCCGACACGAAATCAAATTTGTGGCTGATAGTGATCATCAAATCAGGGATAGGTAAGCGTTCGTCTACTAATTGCTGGAACACTGGACCCATAGTTTCTTTGATATTGGTGATATCACACTGGTGACGAAAACCCACATAGTGAAAACCTTTATGCTCTTTGATTCCGTTGATCGTGACTTTAGACAGAACTTCCTTTGTTTCGATGAATTCTTTTAACATCAATAAGCCACGGGCATAATCCGAACCTATCATGCCAACCATCATCTTCTTCATGAAGAACAAGAAGAAAGGCAGGGAGCTTTGCATGTCCCACGTTACTTTAGTTTCGGTTTCACTTATCGCTTCAAAGACAAATTGCGTTTTAGATTCGCTTTTCCACGGCTCAAAGAAAACCAAGTCGTAATCGATGCGTTTGTTTTCTTCGATTGCCGCTATCGTGATTTGTCCTGAACCAATGCGGTCGCCTTTCCACGATTGTGTATGGCCTACCGTATTTGGAGTACCTTCAACGGTGACTGGACAGTCTGGTTCTTGAATAATCCAAGGAGACCAGGTATTCCAGTGATTGAAGTCACCAACGTTCTGCATTACTTCCGCTAAAGGCCGGTTTATCACTATGTCTCTCGACAATGAAAATCCGATAGAAAACATACACACTCCACTTTTAACTTTTATTATCAGAGCGCGGTCTAGTGACAAGGGCAAGTCTACTGGTGATTATCAAACACAATCACTTTGGTACTCGCTTGTGGCATTAAACGCGCCGTTGTAATGATACTTAACTACTTTTTCTTTGCTTTGGCAAATGCATCTGCAAAGGCGTTACCCATTGCTGCATTTCCTAAACCTGAGTTTTTGTTGCCCTGGTTGTTTTTACCAGAGTTACCACGTTGGCCTTTAGAATTAGCCGCACGTTTGGCATCTGTATTTGCTTTAGGTTTGGCTTGTTCGTCCAAACGCATAGTAAGGCTAATACGCTTACGAGGTGCATCCACGTCCAAGACCTTCACTTTAACGATGTCACCCGCTTTGACGACCTCAGACGGGTCAGATACGAACTTGTCCGTCAGTGATGAAATGTGAACTAAGCCATCTTGATGAACACCAACATCTACAAAGGCACCAAAGTTAGTTACATTGGTGACGACACCTTCTAGTAACATGTTTGGCTGAAGGTCAGAGATCTTTTCAACGCCTTCTTTAAAAGTGGCAGTCTTAAACTCAGGACGAGGATCGCGGCCTGGCTTTTCAAGCTCTTGGATAATGTCTTTGACGGTTGGTAAACCAAAGCTTTCGTCAGTAAAGTCATTCGCCGTTAGCGTCGATAAAAACGCATGGTTGTTGATGATGTCAGTGACTTCTCGCTGGTGGGTTTCAATGATTTTGGTTACCACAGGGTAGGCTTCAGGGTGAACACTGGATGCATCAAGCGGGTTATCACCATTGGCAATTTTTAAGAAACCAGCACATTGTTCAAAGGCTTTAGGCCCTAATCTTTCGACTTTCTTTAATTCTTTGCGGTTCTTGAAGCTACCGTTACTATCGCGGTATTTAACGATGTTATTCGCTAGCGTTTTGTTTAAACCAGATACGCGAGTTAAAAGCGGTACAGAGGCGGTATTTAAATCTACGCCAACCGCGTTTACACAGTCCTCAACGACCGCATCTAAGCTCTTTGACAACAAGCTTTGGCTTACGTCGTGTTGATACTGGCCTACACCAATTGATTTTGGTTCGATTTTTACTAGTTCAGCAAGCGGATCTTGTAATCGGCGGGCAATAGAAACAGCACCTCGAATAGACACGTCCAAATCTGGGAATTCGTTTGATGCAAATTCACTGGCAGAATAAACCGATGCACCGGCTTCGCTGACCATAATTTTAGTTAGGCCAAGTTCTGGTGCTTTTTTAAGTACTTCTGCCGCCAGCTTATCCGTTTCACGAGAAGCCGTTCCGTTACCGATTGCAACCAATTCTGCTTTGTGAGTACGAGCCAAGTGTTCGATAGTACGAATCGATTTATCCCAATGGTTTTGTGGCTCATGTGGATAAATAGTGGCTGTATCTAATAATTTACCGGTTTTATCCACAACTGCAATCTTACAGCCTGTTCTAAAACCTGGGTCAATACCGATAGTCGTTTTGGCACCAGCCGGAGCAGCCATTAATAAGTCACTTAGATTATTAGCAAAAACACGAATAGCTTCTAGTTCGGCTGCTTCGCGGATTTCGGTTAGCACTTCATTTTCAATCGACAATGAAATCTTAATTTTCCAAGTCCACTGCACAACAGTTTTGAGCCATTTATCGGCGGCTTTTTGATTGAAGTTGAGGTTGAAGTGCTCAGCAATAATGTGCTCACAATGAGACTCGCGCACCGGCGCTTCTTGTTCAGGGTCTGCGTTTAATGTCAGCTGTAACACACCTTCATTGCGACCTCTTAACATTGCTAGTAAGCGGTGTGATGGCACTTTCGTCGCAGGCTCTGAATGTTCAAAATAGTCTTGGAACTTAGCGCCTTCTTTTTCTTTACCAGCAACAACCTTTGATTCTAGGTGGGCGTTGCGTTTTACGTAACGACGGATTTTATTCAATAAATCGGCATTTTCGGCAAAGCGCTCCATCAAAATATATTTAGCGCCATCTAATGCTGCTTTCTCATCACTGACATCATTATTGATAAAGGCTTTTGCTTCGTCTTCTGGATTTAATGTTGGGTCGTTAAATAGCTTGTCGGCCAGTGGTTCTAAGCCGTGCTCTTTAGCTATTTCACCTTTGGTGCGACGTTTAGGCTTGAATGGCAAATACAAATCTTCAAGGCGTGTTTTGTTGTCAGCACTCAAGATAGCTTTTTCTAGTTCAGCCGTTAGTTTGTCCTGTTCTTTTATGGACTTTAAGATAACGCCACGGCGGTCTTCTAATTCACGTAAATAACCCAAACGCGACTCTAAAGTACGAAGCTGTGCATCATCTAAGCCGCCCGTTTTTTCTTTACGATAACGTGCAATAAATGGCACGGTCGCACCTTCATCTAGAAGCGCAACGGCTGAGGCCACTTGATTATCTTTTACATTAAGCTCTACAGAAATTTGTTGAATGATGTGTTGTTGAGGTACTGACATAATTTTTTCCAAAAAGCGTGGGGCGTTACTGAGGTTTAGTTGGATATTCTATTGCGTTGACAAACCACAGTTTTTTACCCGTTGGTGTCGCAACTTCAAATTCGTCGTCGACTTGTTTTTTTAAGATGGCTCGAGCCATAGGAGAATCAATTGAAATGACTTGTTTTTCGCCGTAAATTTCATCCGGCCCTACAATTTGAAATTGTAGTGTTTCTTCTTGTTCGTTTTCTATTTCGACCTTCGCCCCAAAAAAGACTTTGCCTTCTTGCTCTGGCGCATAATCAACGACTTTGATTTCTTCTAAGCGTTTTCGAAGATAACGAATACGTCGGTCGATTTGTCGTAGCAGACGTTTGTTTTCTTTGTAATCTGCATTTTCAGATCGGTCGCCTAAACTGGCCGCCCAAGTCACTTTTTTGGTTACTTCTGGGCGAGTTTCACGCCATAATGTATCTAGCTCCGCTTGGAGCTTGAGGTATCCACTTCTTGTGATTAGGTTTGTTTTCATTGCATCTAAAGTTAGGGCCGTTAGAGGGTCATTGTAGCAACTTTTTTTTGAAAAGCGCTAGCAAATCACAGGTTAACGGTCGAAATATGAACGAGTTGACAAACTTTGTAACAACCTAGCGTTAGGTGTGCTTTGGCAATCGTGTATTTTTACTTTATATTCAGTAATGTTGTGACGTTTAAAGGTAAATTTGATGGAACAAGAAACTACAAAAATATTGGTTGTCGATGATGACATGCGCTTGCGCAGTTTGTTAGAGCGCTATCTGTTAGAACAAGGTTATATTGTTCGCAGTGCCGCCAACGCTGAACAGATGGATAGGTTACTCGAGCGTGAGAACTTCCACCTTCTGGTTTTGGACCTGATGTTACCTGGTGAAGATGGCTTGTCTATCTGCCGACGCTTACGTCAAACAGAAAACGAAATCCCTATTGTCATGCTTACAGCAAAAGGCGATGAAGTCGATCGAATTATCGGTTTGGAATTAGGTGCAGATGATTACCTACCTAAGCCTTTTAACCCTCGTGAATTATTGGCTCGAATTAAAGCAATCTTACGTCGCAAATCTAAAGAAGTGCCAGGTGCACCAGCAACGGAAGAAGAAGAGGTTACTTTTGGCGATTTCACACTTAACTTAGCAACCCGAGAGATGCGAAGTGGCGAAGAAGTGATGCCGCTTACTAGCGGTGAGTTTGCTGTTCTTAAAGCACTTATTTCTCATGCACGAGAGCCGCTTTCTCGAGACAAGCTGATGAACATGGCGCGCGGTCGAGACTACTCAGCGCTTGAAAGAAGTATTGATGTTCAAGTATCGCGTTTAAGAAAAATGATTGAAGATGACCACACCAAGCCTCGCTATATCCAAACGGTCTGGGGTGTAGGTTATGTATTTATTCCAGACGGCAAGGGTTAGGGTAGTTTGACGAAGGGCCGTTTATGAAAATCTTGCCAAGAAGTGCATTTGGTCAAACGGTCTTTTTGATCGGTTTTATTTTGTTGCTCAACCAAATTGTGTCTTATTACAGTGTGGTTTCCTACATTATAGAGCCGAGCTACCAACAAATTAACAACTTGCTCGCCAAGCAAGTAAAAGTCTTGTTTATCGCAGACGAGCGAGAATTCAAAATCAGTGCAGATTTGTCTAAACGTTATTTAGACGCAACAGATATCAGCATACTGGATCAACAACAAGCCGAACTCCAAGGTCTTAACGAGGCCGAATATTACCCTTACTTTTCGTCTCAAATGTCCAAGCAACTTGGTGGCAAAGCCGAAGTCCGCCTATCACAAGGTGACGTTTTTTACTTCTGGGTAAGGCCACCCCAAGCGCCACATATTTGGATAAAAGTTCCGTTAGATGGTTTTAAAAAGAAAGACTTATCACCCTTGTTGATTTACCTTATCGCTATCGGTGTTGTCAGTGTCACAGGCGGTTGGTTTTTTGCCCGTCAATTGAACCGACCACTTAAGTCATTGCAAAACGCAGCGGAAGATGTGGGTAAAGGTGAATTCCCAGATAAATTAAAAGAAGTCGGTTCGGAAGAAATAGTCGCGGTAACAAGAGCCTTTAACCACATGTCGTCGGGTATTCAGCAACTCGAAAAAGACCGTAACTTTATCATGGCAGGTGTGTCCCACGATTTACGAACGCCTTTGACTCGAATTCGATTAGCAACAGAAATGATGTCAGAAACTGAAGCGTTTTTGCGAGAAGGGATTGTTAACGACATTGAGGATATGAATGCCATCATCGACCAGTTCATGGAATACATTCGCCATCACAAAATGGAAGAGCTGGAACGGATGGATCTCAATGGTTTGATTCAGGATGTCGCGGAGTCGGAGCAGGTTAATCGAGAGCGTAATTTTGAGTTAGAGCTCGATATTAGCCTACCTCAGATCATGATTCGTCCGGTGGCAATTAAACGCGTTATTTCAAATCTGCTCGAAAATGCGCTACGTTATTCAGATGGGGATATTTTAATCACGTCGTATACGTCACCAGAACATCAAGCGGTAAGTTTTGAGGTGTCGGATTCGGGACCGGGCATTCCCGAAAAGGATATGTATCGATTGTTTGAACCTTTTACTCAGGGAGACGCGGCGCGTGGAGTAGAAGGAAGCGGCTTAGGATTGGCAATTATTAAAAAAATTGTAGATATGCATGGTGGTGATGTGACACTGTTTAATCGCGAAGAAGGCGGTTTGACAGCAAGGGTGACATTACCTATTGCAGGTGTCTAACTAACTAGGAGAATCATATGTCTCAACAAGGATCAGCTGGAAACGTCATTGCAGCACTATGCAATGTGTTCTTTCCGGGCTTAGGCTTTTTAGTACAAGGTCGTATTTTGGCGGCATTGTTTACTGCTATTGTGGTTATTGGCGGTTATGCGTTGTGGTTTGTTATTTTTGTACCAGCTATTATTGCAGCGGTTGTGCATCTTTGGGCAATATTTTCAGCGGCGACCTACAAAAGTGAAACCACTATTGTTATTCGAGATGAATAAACAAAAGGAGAGCCAAGCTCTCCTTTTTTGTAGATATAATTTATTAGCCCCTTGTCGTCTTAATTAAGGGTTATGAACCTAATCCCGACGACACAAATGAGGCGTGAAGAGACTTATTCTGGTTTAACGAATAAGTCGACAATGTTACTCAATTCGGTTTTGCCGTTTTTGATTTCGTCGGCGGACAGGCCAGAAAGCTCGTGCGGAAATACCAACCACTCTTCGCTTTCATTAACAAAATAGTCAGGAACAATATCGACTTTTGAGTTTGTCGGTTTGTACCAAGGTGTCGCAATACGAATATCTTTAGGCGTATTTAATCGCGATAACGCTTTTATTTGTTTGATGAGGGCTTCGATGCTACGTCCAGTATCAAAAACGTCGTCGACGATGAGTAAGCTGTCATCGGCATTGGCGTTTTCGATGAGATAGTGCAAGCCGTGAACTTTGATTTCTTTAGATTGTTTACCAATACCGTAGTACGAAGACGTTCTCACTGCGATGTGATCAGTTTCGACCTTTTTGAAGTCAAAAAACTCCTGAACCGCAATACCGATAGGCGCACCACCGCGCCAAATGCCAACAATAAAGTTTGGTCTAAAACCATCTTCAAATACTTTGTGTGCTAAGCGGAACGAGTCCTCTAGCAACTCTTGAGACGTAATGTATTTCTTATCTGTCATTATTTAGACCTATTATTTTTATTATAAAAAGATGCAGTATAGATGAATATCAACGAATCGACATGTGCTCTCTAGTGACTAGTGTTACCTTTCGCTCACCATCTGATTTGGTTTCTTGTGCTGAAATTTGGTCAGATTCATTGTCTGTTTCATCGCTAGCAAGCGTGAGCTCTTCTTCTTCTTCCTCTTCAGACATGGCGGTTTGTTGAGACTCAATTAATAACTCATCTACACGGACAGCGACTTGGTCCACTAAAATAGGCGCAACATCTAGATAGAATCGCGCAGAGTAGTCAGAAGGGCTGATTGGCAGCTCAGCGGCTAATTCGTGTAATGCGACAGCAACCTCGAGCTTGTGCTCTGTTGGAGCCTCTTTTATTTTGGCAATACTATCTACTAAAGAGCTGTATAGTTCTTCAAAGTGACGTACATTAATATCATTGATTGGCTGATACACGAAGTAGTTATTAATTAGCATCATGATGCCCTGCTTGTGTGGGGCAGCGATGAGCTTTTCTGTTATTAGACCTTGTAATAAAGTACGAAATGCCTTTTGTTTTTCACGAACTGAAGTGCCCAATGCTTGTTGTTTTTTTTCTTTTTCTTTTAGCTCTTTGTATCGACTGTATACGATTGCCAATATCACGATAAAAATAATGGCAAATACAATACCTAAGAACCATAACGCTATCGTTGTCACTTTTTACCTCCTGGACAAAGTGCAGTGACCGAAGACTAACTCGGTCAATTCTGAAGCTATTTTTTAGTAGCTTTTCTTATAATTTGATTTTGCTTCTTTGGCTTGGTCAGCAATTTCTTTTGGCATATAGTTTTCGTCGTGTTTTGCTAATACCTCACTTGCTTCAACAACAAACCCGTCTTGCAACGTACCGTTCGCGACGATGCCTTGTTCCTCTCTAAATAAGTCAGGCAAGATGACGTTGTACTTAACCGTCACTTTAATATCGTCTTCTGAAAAAACAAGAGGCGTGCGCATATCGACCAAATCAAACTGAACTCGAAGGCTATCTGGATCACGAATAACTGAACCCGGTACAACAATTCCGCCAATCCGAAGTCTTTGTCCTTCGGTTGGTTTGATACCAGTTTCTTGTTTACCGTAATGAATTTCAGTTGGTTTGTAGAACAGGTCAATGTTTTGGCTTAATGCGTATAAAACCAGTCCAGCAATTAAGCCAATCCCTGTTAATACTGCCAATATAATAGATAAGCGCTTTTTACGACGAGGGTTCATAGTTTATCTCTTAAAATACCGTTATTAATTCTGTACGCTAGATTGTTTTTGTTGAGCCGCAGCATTTAACTCTGCAGCCTGTTTAAGCTTTTGGTCTCTTGTCATCTTCTTGGCAATCGCTCGCTTTACGGCATTGTATTGATAACGGCTGTGAGCAATGAGGCAACCAATTAGAAAAGCGCCTGAGCCAAACGATAGCCATACATAAAAGCCATAGCCGCCCATGTCCAAAAATTGTGAAAAACTATCAAACTGCATAATCATCACACCTCTTTCTCTTGTTTAGAAGCTGAGCCTTCTAAAACCAATTTCTTGACCCATGGACGAGTGGTATTACGCAATAATAATTCAGAATTGAAACGTAAACACGCCAGTGCAGCAATCAAAAAGGCGAAGCCCAAAAAGCAAACGACAAATGGCCAAAACATGTCTGGACTCATTGAAGGTTTGCCTAATTTACTGACCGTTGCCCCTTGGTGAAGCGTATTCCACCACTCAACAGAATACTTAATGATAGGCAAATTGATGACGCCAACCATTGCTAAGATACCTGCGGCTTTACCACCCATTTGTTTGTCTTCAAAGGCGTTGTTAAGTGCGATGACGCCTAAGTACAAAAATAATAAAACTAACTCTGATGTCAGACGAGCATCCCACACCCACCAAGTTCCCCACATTGGCTTACCCCAAGCCGCACCGGTAATTAGTGCAATGGCAGTATAAACGGCACCGATGGGAGCTAGGGCTGCGACGGCGGCATCTGACAATTTGAGCTGCCAAACCATGCCGCAAAATGCCGCAATGGCCATGCCCAAATAAATACCCATAGATAACGTTGCTGCAGGGACGTGAATGTAAAATATTCTAAAGCTCTCGCCTTGTTGATAATCAGGCGGTGCAAACAACAACGCCCAGGTTAGTCCGACCAATAAAAAGGTCGCACTGATACCACCAAACCAAGGAATAAGTCGTTGGCTTAAGTTAAATGTTGTTTCTGGGTTAGCGTATGGATGAAGCCATTTCCACATTAATTCGTACTCACTTTTAATGCTGAATAAATTGCAAATGGAGCTAAGGTAATCGAGCCCACTAATAAAGCCCCTATGATAGCAATTTGTCCGCTATAGGGTAAATTCATTGTTGCCGAGTCGATAGCGCTGGTAGCAAAAATTAATACCGGAATATACAAAGGTAAGATCAATAAACTGAGCAAAACGCCACCTTTTTGCAGTCCAACGGTCAGTGCCGCACCTATTGCACCGATGAAGCTAAGAACCGGAGTACCAATGAGTAATGTGACGACCACCGCGACTAGACTATCACCAGATAAATTTAACATCGCACCTAATAATGGCGAAACCAACATGAGTGGCAAGCCTGTGAGAAGCCAATGTGCGCACACTTTTGCCAAAACCCAAATAAAACCAGGGCAGGGTGATAACATCAACTGTTCAAGCGCGCCATCGGCAAAGTCTGATTTAAATAATCGGTCTAACGAGAGCAAAGTCGCTAGCAAGGCGGCAACCCAAATAATCCCTGGTGCGATTTTTAATAGGGTGTTGGGTTCGGGACCAATTCCCAGCGGAAATAAAGTGAGGATGATAATGAAAAATAAAATGGGATTAAGCACGTCATCTCTATGACGCAATGCAATTCGTAAGTCACGCCCCAAAATGAGCTTAAATGCGGACCAGTAGGAAAATGATGGATGACTCATAGTTAAAACCGATAATCGAGTTTGAGTGACTTTACTCGCGCAGGGTCAATGGATAACGCTTGGTGAGTCGTTAAAATAACGCAACCACCTTGGTCGGCGTGGGCAAGTATTTTTTCTTCTAAGGCCGCAACACCCTTTACATCTATTGCAGTAAAAGGTTCATCCAAAATCCAAATATCAGCAGAGCTGTTCCAAAGCTGTGCTAATGCAATTCGGCGGTGTTGACCAGCACTCAGTTGTGCCGCAAGAGAGTCTTCAAAAGCTAACAATCCGACCGACGCTAGCATCGACTCGGCTTGCGCTATGGATTGTTGATGTAACGCGAGGTTAAACTCTAAATTTTCTTGAGCGGTTAGTTCGGCTTTTACGCCCGCTTTGTGGCCTAAATATAACAGGCCTTGATGGTAGCTTTCGGGGTCTTCATCTATAGACACGCCGTTGTACCGAACCTCGCCTTCACTTGGCTTTGCAAGTCCAGCCAAAATTCTTAATAGGCTTGTTTTACCTGCGCCATTTGGGCCTTCAACTTGAATAATATCGCCACGTCTAAATGATACGTTGAGGTGTTCGAACAAGACTCGATCTTGTTTAATACACGACAGGTTTATGCCGTCTAGTAATGTCTCAGAACTAACTTTTTCCACGCGCGTCATTCAAAGTTGTTAAAATCAATGAATATTGTCCCACGCTTGTCGAAAATTGCCAGTCTTTAGTTAAAAAAGTGGTAGCTGACTTGTCGTAATAAAGCCCCAAATTTCTTGTTCATAAGCAAGAAAAGAAGGAATACATAGTGAGAAAAATGCGAAACATGACAGATGAGCCTGTCACAGAATTCAGCTGGCGCAGTCTGACGTCATTAGTACCTTATTTGTTGGAACATAAGATACGCGTGATCATGGCATTGAGCTGTTTGGTGCTTGCAAAAGTAGCCAGTGTCGGCATGCCTTTTGTCTTGAAAAATGTCGTAGACACGTTAGATGCTCAAAGCGACTTAGCGGTCAGTTTGGCGGCCGTTCCCGTTGCTCTCGTTATTGCTTATGGGGTGATTCGTTTATTGAATGTCTTACTTGGGGAAATACGTGATACTTTATTTGGGCGAGTCACAGAGCGGGCTATGCGCAGAGTCGGTCTCAACGTGTTTAAGCACATTCACCAACTCGAATTGGACTTTCACTTAAATCGCCAGACAGGTGGGCTCAGTCGAGATATGGAAAGAGGCGTCAGCGGCATTAGTTTCTTGATGCGGTTTATGGTCTTTAATATCGTGCCTATCTTGTTGGAAATTATCTTTGTTGTCGCAATTTTCTTTTATAACTACGGTTTGTCATTTGCTGCTATCACTCTTACCGCCATCGTTATTTACATAGCGTTTACTGCATATGCGACTGAGTGGCGGACGCGATTTATTCGGGCTGCTAATGCAGCGGACAACAGTAGTAACACCCGTGCGATTGACAGCCTAATGAACTACGAAACGGTTAAATATTTTAATAATGAGGAATACGAAGCCAAGCGCTATGATGAAGACTTGGCTGATTGGGAAAAGGCCAGAAGAAGTAATCGGCTCACTTTGTTTGCGCTTAACAGCGGTCAAGCCTTTATTGTTGCGACGGCGATGACCAGTATGTTGATGATGGCAGCACAGGGCGTTGTTGATAAAAGTATGACGCTAGGTGACTTTGTTTTGATCAATGCCTTTATGATGCAGCTGTTTATGCCACTTAACTTTTTGGGGTTTGTCTATCGAGAAATTAAAGGCTCGCTGGCAAACATAGAAAAAATGTTCGAGTTATTGCAAAGAGCGCCCAAAATCACCGATAAACCAAATGCCAAAGCTCTCACTGTTAAGCAAGCCGGTATCGAATTTGATGATGTCAGTTTTGGTTATTCACAAGACAGACAAGTACTTCACAACGTTAGCTTTGTCATTGAGCCGGGTCAAAAAGTGGCGGTCGTGGGATCGAGCGGTTCGGGTAAATCGACGCTCGTAAAATTGTTATTTCGCTTTTATGACGCTCAATCAGGACAAATCCGAATTGACGGTCAAAATATTTCAGAGTTAACCCAAGCAAGTCTTCGAGAGCACATTGGAATAGTGCCGCAAGACACTGTCTTGTTTAATGACTCCCTGTTTGAAAATGTTCGTTACGGCAATCCATCCGCAACCGATGACCAAGTTTGGCAGGCCATTGAGCACGCTCATTTAGGGCGTTTTGTAAAAAGTCTACCAGAAGGCGAAAACACGAAAGTGGGGGAGCGTGGTCTTAAACTTTCCGGTGGTGAAAAACAACGAGTAGCGATAGCCCGAACTCTTTTAAAGGGTCCACCTATTTTGGTGTTTGATGAAGCGACTTCGTCGCTGGACTCTGGTTCTGAGCAAGCTATTTTGCGCACATTAAAAGAAATTGCATTAGGACATACGTCTTTAGTTATCGCTCACCGTTTGTCTACTATTGTCGATGCCGACCAAATAGTCGTGCTCGAGCAAGGAAAAGTGGTCGAGGTAGGGACGCATCAAGTATTATTATCAAAACAAGGTCGCTATGCACAATTATGGCGAATGCAAAATGAACAAACACAGTCTTAGTGCTGTGATGACCTCAAAAGAAAAGGCAATAAGATGATTGATTATCCGATTTTTATCAGTTTGTGGGTAATAGTGTTTTTATTTATGTACTTAAATCGTTCAGCCGACGTGAACGGCCCAGACCATATATTTAAAGACGATGGTCACACTGTTTACTTCAAAGACGTACCTATTCGTCGAATTTTTAATTTACCTGGTAAGCCAATTGAGAAAAGTGACGTAAGTAAAATAATTTATTCTCCAGGACGTTTGCAATTAATAACGACTCAACACGGAGTGATTGATGTGTGGGTGCCTAAAAAAGTATTCGACGCGGTATTAGAGCGCTGTTTTGAGTTGTTTCCAAATGCAGAAAAGGTGGAAGCTCAATAACTGAGCTTCTGTGTAAACCACTAAGCCTAGTCGTTAGGCTTAGCTGCTAATTTAAGCGACATTCTCACTGGATTCTGTGCTTTTTCGACGCTTCTTAAAAAAGCGGATCATAAAGGCCGGGTATAAAAAGTAACCTTTGTATCGACAAATTCGCTTGAGTAACAAATATAAAGTCATCGCAGCTAAGTAAAGTACATAAACGCCACCAAGCCCCGAAAAAAAGCTTAGCTGAAACAAGTCATCCATTCGAAACATCAGCAGTAAAATGATCACAACCGTCCACACTTGATGCAGTCCGATACCAGGATACGAATGAAATTCGAAGTACTTTAACTGGTTGTAATATAAGTTACCGTTTTTGTCTGCAACGTACTCTTTGTGACGGCTACTGCGATATTTGGTTTGCATAGTGATTAACGCTACTTTTGTAATAAAAATGATAAGGGTAAGTGGAGTCGACTTGCCCAAGAGACTTCATCATGGCTGTGGCCAGGGAAAAACTCACTTTGCCAATACACCTCATTATACTGTTGTTGCAAAATTGCATCTATGCGTTTTTGTAGCGGTGGATATAGTGCGTCTAAAGTTTGGTCGCCAAGATCAAAATATAGCTTGTGATTCTGTAATCGCGACAAGTTTTCTTTGAAGTAGGCTTCAAACCCAGCTGGAATTGGATTGTTCACATCATACATGCCTGGCCAATGCGTCGACAAACAAGCGGCGCCGGCAAATAAATCTGGGCGTTCCATCAAAGCATACCAAGATATCAGACCGCCCATACTTGAGCCGGCCAAATAACGGTGTGCTTGGCCTTTGTTGACCGAAAAGTTCATCTCGATGAAAGGGATTAACTCGTCGGCTAAGAATTGGATATAAGCATCGGCAAAGAAAAAATCCCCAATAGGCGCAATGCTTTTCGACTGGGCAACAAGTTTGCTTTTGACTTCGACTTTATCGAGCCAAGGTAAATTATCGTAGACCTTTTGTGGAAAATATTCAGGATAACGAGTTTCACCAGAATTCCATATGCCAACAACAATAAATGGCTTGATGGATTCTTTACTCATGAGTTTTGTTGCGACTTCATCGACGTTCCACTCTTGATTATTCCAAGTATTGGAAGCGTCAAACAGCATCTGGCCATCGTGCATATACAAAACGTCATACTTGGTTTGGTCAGAGTAGCCCTCTGGTAACCAGATATCTATGTTGCGGGTTGGGACGTGTTTGGAATAAAAGTCAGAGATACGTTGGACACTGCCAGAGCTTGGTTCTGGTAAGTTACGCGCGGTGGCTTGGCTGATAAAGCACACACTTAAAAATACAGCGAACATCACGTTATACAGCTTCATTAAGGACTCCATGTTCTAGTTTTTAGCTAACTAAGTGAAAACTGTTTATTGTCTCGTTGACGATACAATATCGGAATCAACTTCTCCATGTGTTGATATGTCTCTAGATTATGCAAAACCCAGACATCAAGCAAGTCTTCTGGCATGACCTTTTTAAAAAGGTAAAAGTTACTAATATCGCCCAAAACAGGAATATCTAAACCTAAGGTTCCACTAAAATCTATTTGTGTGCCATTCGGCGTTGGATAAAAAACATAGCTCAACTCACCGACTTTATATCCTGAGTGTATAACGTCAAAGTCCATGCCCTGCTCGCCAAAAGAACGAACTCGCATTCTCATTCGCCAGTTCTGTTCGGATATTTGCTCTTGGACTTCAAAGACAGTACCGGCGTGCAGTTGATCTGATTGAGCATCGGGAGAATCTATGATTAAAAGCTTATTGTGCTCATGAGGGTGACTCAACTGAAACCATTGAATCTTTTTTTCATCGATATAGGCAAAGTGATTAGCTTGATTTTGAATAAACCAATGCAATGCTCGTGGTGTCACACCTTCAAGATTAATCGAGTAGTTGAGCCGATATTGACCAGACTCGAGTCTTTCGATATTCGGGGTGTGTAGGATAGCGTCAGGCTGGGATGACGGAATTTGCCAAGGTGTCGATTCGACTGGCAGGTGCTCAAACGCAGCGTGCGGTTTGAGCCAAAGACCTGCCAATAAAATGACAATTAAATAAGCCGACGATTTTAGTAGGAACTGAGCTATAAGCATTATTAATTATTATTGTTTGCTTAAGCTTGGTTTCCTACCAGAATAACTTAAGACCTTGCCATTGAGACTCAAAGCCTTCCATTGGACTTCGAGTAAACCCTGAGCGAACAAATTGGTTCATTTTTCCCTCAGTGTAAGCTAGCAATAAATTTGCCAACGCAGCATCTTCAATTGGAAAACTTTTCCCTTCTCGCAACTTTCTTTCTCTAAGAACTTGCTTGAATTGAGTCTCTAACTTTTCAAACAACAATGCAACACGTTCGCGCAAACGGTCGTGTTCACCAAGAAGTGCATCACCTGTAAGGATAGCGGTAATACCGCGATTCATTTCGGCAAAACTCAAAATCAACTTCATGATGTTGTAAACGCGACCTTCAGTGGTTTTGTCTTTGTCCAAAATCACATTGATACGAGTCAGTAGCGTTTGCTCGATAAATTCGATAAGCCCTTCATACATTCTCGCTTTGCTCGGGAAGTGACGGTACAGAGCCGCTTCTGATACACCTACTTTTTCCGCTAACTTGGCGGTTGTAATTCTCTGTCCCGCATGACTCTCTAACATTTCAGCAAGACATTGCAGAATTTGCTCTTTACGATTACCTTTTTTTGCAGCAGGCATACTTCCCCTCGGCGTTATTGTTATTTTTAAGCGTTTGTAAATTGATCATGAATGACAGCCAAAAGCTCAAATGAAAGCTGTTGTTTAGAACTCAATGGTAAGTCCTTACTTCCACTTTTCCAATAGACTTTTAGTGCATTGTTGTCAGAATTGAACCCCTGACCTGATACGGATACGTCATTAGCGCAGATCATATCCAAATTCTTTTTGTTGAGCTTACCCATCGCATATTTTTCGACATCTTGGGTTTCAGCGGCAAATCCGACAACAAATGGGCGTTGTTGAGACAGGGCGGCTACATCCGCGACGATATCTGGGTTTTTGACCATGGTAACGGTCATTTCATCATTATTTTTTTTGATTTTTTGATCAGCAATATTGCTAGGACGATAATCGGCAACCGCTGCGCAAGCGACAAAAACATCCGATTGTGTTGCTAACTCTAATGATGCGTCATGCATTTCAATCGCACTAGAAACATCAAATCGCAATACGTTTTTAGGGGTAGGCAAAGACACGGGGCCAGCTATTAAATTAACCTTTGCGCCGAGTGCGGCAGCTGCCTCAGCAATAGCAAAACCCATTTTACCGCTTGAGTGATTTGAAATATAACGAACAGGATCAATAGACTCACGGGTTGGACCTGCTGTAATCGTCAGTGTTTTGCCTGCCCAAGACTTTTCTTGAGCATGATTCATTTGTAAGGTGCGTTGAACTAACTCCGCTGGTTCTAACATTCGCCCTGCGCCCACATCACCACAGGCTTGTTCGCCATGAGCGGGCCCCCAAACATGAACGCCGCGAGCAGCTAGTGACTGCAAATTCGCCTGAGTTGCCGGGTGCGCATACATTTGTTGATTCATTGCTGGACAAACGACAACCGGAGCAGGCGTCGCAAGTAATAAGGTGGTAGCTAAATTGTTGGCTAAACCGGCATTCATTGATGCGAGCATATCAGCAGAGGCTGGTGCGACAATAACTAAATCTGCCCACTTGGCAAATTCGATATGGCCCATTGCGGCTTCAGCATTTGGGTCTAATAGATCTTCGGCGACGGGTTCGCCACTGACCGCTTGAAGGGTAAGCGGTGTAATGAAGGCTTTACCACCTTTGGTCAAAACGACTTTTACCTCTGCACCTTGCTCTTTTATACGACGAATATATTCAGGCATTTTGTAAGCAGCAATTCCACCACTTACGATCAGCAAAATACGTTTAAGGTTTAGTTTTGACATAATTAGGACACTTTTAATTTATCGTCAGATAAATGAAGACTATATTTTAGCTTTCGTTTCTAAAGTCGTACTTTATCGGTTTTAAACTGATTTCACCATAAAAAAGTGAATTCCAACTCAAGGATTTAACATGTCGATAGCTAAATGGCACGAATCAGAAAGGCCCAGAGAAAAGCTTTTATTAAAAGGTGCAGATAGTTTATCGGACGCCGAATTAATCGCGATTTTTTTACGTACAGGTATAAAAGGTATCAACGCGGTGGCGTTGGCCCAGCAATTAATCACTCATTTTGGCTCTTTACAATCTTTGTTTTCGGCTGATTTGGAACAATTGCAGCAAGTCAAAGGAATGGGCCAGGCCAAGTACGTGCAATTTCAGGCAACACTCGAGTTATCTAAGCGTTATTTTAGTGAGCAGATGCACCGGGAGACGACGCTGGACTCACCTAATGCAGTAAAAACCTACTTGCACCGTCTATTGCGAGATGAGGCGTATGAGCAATTCGTATTGGTTCATTTAGACAATCAGCATCGGGTAATAAAAAGTGAAACCCTTTTTAAGGGAACAATTGATAGCGCTGCTGTTTATCCTCGTGTCGTTGTTGACTCGGTGATTAAGAACCGAGCGGCTGCGGTGATATTTGCTCACAATCATCCAAGTGGTGTGAGTGAACCTAGTCGTTCAGACATTGTGTTAACAGAGAGGTTAAAAGACGCGTTAGCGTTAATTGATGTCAGAACCTTAGATCATTTTATAGTAGGAAGGACTGACGTGGTCAGCTTTGCTGAACGAGGGCTTATATAACCCTCATTTAGCGCTTTTATTTTTCGATTTGGAATTGTTGAATGTCGTAGGAAACGCTCTTTCTTCGCTGTTTTAAAGCCCAGCGATATTTAAGGTTGCGAAGAAATGTCGAGTGGTTGCTGTGCGCTCCGCGATTTTGTTTAGCAATATCACTGTTTTCATCAACGCCTAGTTGAGGGCAGACTTCAATAGCATTTGGCGTTAGTCCGCAAATCGTAATATCAAAATCTCGATAAAACTGAAAATCAACATCAACCGGGCGATAAAAACGGTCGCGGCTCAACATTTTTTTGGCCGCTTCTAAGCTAATAAAATAGCCCATTGTACGATTCGGAACTCGGTTATAGCTGATTAAGTTAACTTGCTCTGATAATTCTTTACTAGCGGCTGGTGTAACATCTTCATCGTCTGCAATTTTAATTACATCCCAGCCCGACGATTGCTGTGCAATATCAATACACTCTTGTAGGTGCTGTTTAATTACAATGTCATCTTCCAGAATCAACGACTTTTCAATGCCTTGCTCTACCATCATGGTAAATACTTTGCGATGGCTTAGATAACAACCAATCTCACCAACCGTTAGATTTCGATGATGAAGTTGTTTATTTAAGATAGGGTCATAACAGGCGTTGATTTCAGCCTCTGTTAGCTCGCGTCCCACCACTGCATCGATGCGAGTATATGGAATCGCTAATTCTTCGAGCTGTTCGCGTACCCGTTGCATCCGAGTTTTACTATCTTTCATATTGATAATATAAACTGGGATTGTGTTTTTATTCATTCTTTCCTCTTCACCATCTAACGCTAAGTTACGCCATCAAACTTAAATATTGTTGGGTCACTTTAGGTAAATCCACTTTATCAATTATCGGTGCGTCTGTAACATCGATTTTGTTATTTAAGGCTTTCACAATTGCATTTGCCAGTGCGTCCGGGTCATTTACAGGGACTAAATAGTCGGCCATCGGGCCGGTCATTATTTCACTCGGGCCAAAGTCACAGTCGGTACTGACAATAGGTGTACCACATATTAGTGACTCGATTAACACCATCCCTAATCCTTCAAATTCAGAGCTGAACACCATTAGTGACGCTTGCTTCATCCAATTGTATGGATTGTGTTGAAAGGCGGGAGTGATAATGCGGTCTTCGACGCCATATTGGCGTGCAAGTTTCCTAACCTTTTTGATATTTTTGCATAATAACACAAGCTTTATATTTGGTACTTGTTTGATCGCTTTAAACAAAACATCGTGCCGCTTTTGTCTGACCACACGGCCAATGTGCAATAAGTATGGTTCGCTTGGGATGGCTGGATTGCTCTCGTCGGCCATCTTTTTGATGTCATTGAGATCACATGGATTATAGATTGTCGTGACGCTTTTAGGATTAAGCCACGTAAGTTGCTTAGCCTCTTCGGCAACACCTTGAGAAACAGCAATGAGATTTTTGCCTTTTAAGACTTTCTTTTCGCGTTTTGTGCGCCAATACCGAAATGGATTGAGTTTGGCAGCGCGTTTGAGTTCTTGTTTTATAGAATTGTGAATAACGTAATAGGTATTGCTAAAATTACAGTGATGCAAAACCTGATTTGTACTGTCCAAGTTAGCTAAATGTAAATCAAAGCGACCCAAACGACGTTCATTTTCCTCTACCAATGCCGTCATCGCTCTGGCTGTATTATTTATGTGAAGCACGCTGGTGGCTTTGGTTCTTTTATAGGGTTGGTCAACGACGTGAACGTGAGTGTCCTCTGGCAACGCGTAATCAATAACTTCTTCGAGCAAGAAAAAATGAACGTCATGACCTTCTTTTTGCATTTGTAGTGAGAGACTTAACATCACACGCTCTGCACCACCGCCACTTAAACTGTCAATGTAAATCGCTATTCTTTTCGAAGTCATGTTGCTGTTTAGGACTCTTTTTGTATTGCCACAGGACCGTTAATTGTCACTAAAATTGCTATTAATTACCATTTCTTTGTTCATTATTAGTGTCTTTTACTGAAATTAGTCAGCAAAATAGTAATTATGTTAGTATCAAAAAAATAACCGCTTTCACTTTTTCATAGCAACCAGAAAGATTTATGACCGTAATATTTGATGTTTTGCACCTTTATTATTTACCGCAGTATTTACCCGTGGCGGCTCAGCTCGGTAATAAGGGTATTCAAGTTTCATTTCTTTTTTATGAACAAGCGGACAAATCATTAAATTCGGTTGCAGAAAAAGTGATCGAGCAATTACAAATAGATGCATCTTGGGTGAAAGGCTGGGACGAAGCTAAACAAATCTATCAAACTCGAAAAGCAAATTGGATCGTGTTTGGTAATGCGGTGAGCGACCTTGAAGTGATTCATCAATATAGTAAAACAGCCTTGAT
Organism: Psychrosphaera sp.; assembly: GCF_982872775.1. Taxonomy (NCBI): domain Bacteria; kingdom Pseudomonadati; phylum Pseudomonadota; class Gammaproteobacteria; order Alteromonadales; family Pseudoalteromonadaceae; genus Psychrosphaera; species Psychrosphaera sp. Next base: position 91,736 of record NZ_CEYNSH010000001.1, read on the forward strand.
GCAACACGGTATTGGTCCGAAAAGCTGTTACTACGACGTTTCTAAAAACCCAACTACCGTTAGATTTATTGAAGGCCAACATAGGCTAAAACGTCTGAATAAGCTTTATCCCAATGGAAATTTTGTTGATACGGGATACGCTAAATTAGACCCAATCGTCAATCGTGAGCCTCAGTCACTAACTATAGAAAAGTTGGGTTTAGACCCTACGAAAAAAACTTTATTGTATGCCCCGACCTTTTACCCAAGCTCATTAGAAAAATTTGCCAAATCATTTCCAAATGATTTTGCCGACTTTAATATCTTGGTAAAGCCTCATTTTTTCTCACAAACAAAAGAAAAATATCGTAAACAACGAGCTATTTTAAACCGCTGGAAAAAATCCAAAAACGTATACGTTGCCAGTATTGAAGACGTTAGCTTAGTACCTTTTATGGCAATGGCCGATGTCATGCTCTCGGATGCTTCCTCGGCTATTTTTGAATTTGCGGCATTGGGCAAGCCGACGATTTGGTGTGACTTTTATCAGTTGCGTTGGAGTTATCGCGGGGTGTTTCGTTTTCGATTTAAAAAGCGTTTGGACTCAGATATTGGTTTTTTTGAAAAGGTCGCTCTTAGAACAAAGAGTTACTCTGCTTTAAGTGAAGCTGTGGACTACGCCGCGTCCGAGGACTTTTCTCATAGCCACGAATACGAAGCGTTAATTGAAGAGTTAGCAGGCAAGGTCGATGGTCAATGCTCAGTTCGCATTGCCGATTACTTGGTAAAAAACTGCCAATAATTGAGACTTCGTCTCATCTTTAAAGTACGCAGCAAATTCAGTGGTAAAGGCTTAGACTTTTTTCCTTCCTTTAAAGTACGTTCAGTAGCATCTAAAACTCGACTTGCAGACTTACCATCTGTGTAGGGGTGAGTCTTTGCGTTCTGTTTACTAATTTCTGCTTTTAATTCTTCAGTAGGTGAAAGCGCGGTTTGAATGGCTTGTTCTAACTCAGTTTCCGACTCAATATTGATTAGGCTTGGTTCTGGCGCCAAGTTTTTGAACGTCACAACGGGTTTATTTAACAACATAAACTCAGTAATGATTGAAGACGTATCTGAAATCATCACATCCGCTCGTTGTAGTACTGGTGCTAAATCACCGGATTCAATTAACTGAAAATGATCATTTTGTAATGACCTGAATTTTTCCACCCACTCTGGTGCCATTTTAGGATGAAACTTCACAAGCCAATGCCACTCTTTTTCTCGAAGATCTTTTATTTGATCATATAAAGATTCAACGCTTGTTAGCGATGGAGAAAAGGTTGGGGCATATAAAATACAAGGGCGACCTTTTGTTTCAACCTGAAGCGGGGCACTGCTAAACAGATTATCTAGTTTGGGCCATCCGGTCTCAACTACATCGAAGTTTCCATGTTTTTTACTTAATTCTTCAAAGCGCTGGGTGAAGATCGATCCTTGCGTGCAATAAAGATCAAAGCAGTCTCTTATTCTAAAGTGACCTTTCTTTTTTCGTTCTAAGCCATGAAAAACCTGTACTTTGAGTCCAGGCACAAAGTTAGGGGCAATGTTGCCGGGCGCAAAACAGGCATCGGGTGCAAACCGAATCGCTTCTCTAACATCTGTCGTAAATACTTCATTTTCTGCAAACCGAGTTGTGTCGACGGTATTGCGATAGACAAACCACAAAATCTGAGCGCCTCTTGCAATTGCTTCTTGCTGAATTGGTCTCAGTATCTCAAAAGAGTAGTTTTGGCTGATTAAAAATAGATATTTCATTGGCTTGTCGCGTAGCAGGTTTGCTGTCGTATGGTCTTACGTTAACACAAATGTAACAAATTACCCGCATCGACGTCATCCGCTTATTGCGTTGTATTTCATTGAGTTTAAATGAACAAAAAATAACTTGGACTTTTTATGCAGTTTCTTTTGTACTAAAGGCCAAAAAAAAGTAAAATACGCGCCACTAAATTAGTCGACCTGACGTTTTGTCTTTCAGTTTTTGATTATCAATAGACCAATTGAGAGTTTTTCGTGTTCAAAACACGAATTATGTTGATCTTTTGTGCCAAATTCTGTATAAATTGCGCCCTTTCAAATGCCCGGGCAAATAATTAGCCGTAAGGGTTAATTAGATTGGCGTCAGAATTTAAGTTTTGGAGTAAATTGACATGTCAAAAGTGTGCCAAGTAACTGGCAAGCGTCCAACAGTTGGTAACAACCGTTCACACGCTCGCAATGCTACACGACGTCGTTTCTTGCCTAACCTACAAACTCACCGTTTTTGGGTTGAAAGCGAGAAGCGTTTCGTTAAATTACGTTTATCTACTAAAGGTATGCGTATCATCGATAAAAAAGGTATTGATACAGTGCTTGCAGATATGCGTGCAGCTGGTCAAAAAATCTAAGGAACTAAATCATGCGTGATAAAATTCGTTTAGTTTCAACGGCTGGTACTGGTTATTTTTATACAACTGAAAAAAATAAAAAGAACATGCCTGAAAAGATGGAAATCAAAAAATTTGATCCAAAGATCCGTAAGCACGTGATCTTCAAAGAAGCTAAAATTAAGTAAGCTTTATTGATTCTATTGAAACTTTTGCAAAAGTTATAAAAACCCAGCCTTGTGCTGGGTTTTTTGTTTTTAAATTTCGTCATTTACCTTTTCATAATATTTAATGAAGTTGGTATAACTTGTTAATCATGGGTATTATTTGAGACAAGGTATTAGCAAAGCTTAAACATTAACATGAGAAATCACTATGGCTATTAAACTGTCCCAAAAAGGTTGGAACAACGTTCTGATCTTTTCATGTATGTTTATGATTCTGTTATTTAACTATACAAACAACATGCTCATGACCAACGATGAGGATCAAGTTGCCAAGCCGCTTGTTGCTCAAGAGCAGTTAATCCAAGCCATTGACTTTAATGGCATCGAAATTCAGCGACTAGGCGCAAATTGGCGAGTCCTTTCTAAATTCCCTACTGTTCAAGTAGAGCAACCTGAACAATTAATCGCTGAGTGGAAACAGCGCCCACTACAAACCTTATCTAATTCTCCAATGTTGATGGACACAGTTAAATCTATGCCCGTGGTGGTGTGGATTGCGGGACAAGAAGAAGGCGCGGTTTACGAGTTTTTCATCGATGATTCAGAGAAAAGTGTTTATATCAAAGATCATCAAAACGACACTTGGTTTGTGCACGATTACGCACAACTACACGTATTGATACCGCATCAGCTTTTGTAAATGTTGTCTTTTCAGGGTCTAAGACAGAAGAGACTACTACTGAGATCCATATAAAAGTTAGTACAGAGCCCAAAATATAGAATTCAAAAGAGTTTAAAAATGCCAGAGTTACCTGAAGTTGAAGTAAGCCGATTAGGCATCTCACCTCATATTGAAAACCAAGTCATAACCAAAATTGTGGTACGCAACCCTAATTTGCGCTGGCCAGTACCAGAAGATGTGGATAAAGCTGTAGGGCTCGAAGTTCAACGCGTTGAGCGTCGTGCTAAGTATTTGTTATTACATACTGAAGCAGGAGCCATCATTTTACATTTGGGCATGTCGGGTAAGTTACGAGTTATAGATAAACAAGTTCCCGTAATTAAACACGACCATATTGATATCGAATTCTCGAATGGTCTGATCCTTCGGTTTAATGACGCTAGGCGCTTTGGTGCATGTTTGTGGCAAGCAAAAGGTGAAGAGCACGAATTACTAGGACACTTGGGACCAGAGCCGCTGACTGAGGCATTTCATGACGAGCATTTATATGAAGCTTCGCGCAATAAGCAAGTCGCAGTTAAAAACTTCATAATGGACAATCACGTGGTGGTTGGTGTTGGTAATATTTATGCTAACGAAAGTCTATTTAAAGCCGGTATTCACCCTAAAAGAGCGGCTGGCAAAGTATCAAAGCAGCGATATGTTGCATTAACAAAATACATAAAAGAAACCTTAGCTCACGCTATTAAACAAGGTGGCACGACGCTCAAAGATTTTACTCAAAGCGACGGTAATCCGGGCTATTTTGCTCAGGAGCTGTTGGTGTATGGTCAAGGTGGTAAACCTTGTGTGAAGTGTAATAGTATTCTACAAGAAGCAAAAATAGGGCAACGTACGACGGTTTACTGTAAACAATGTCAAACTTAGTCGCGTTACTAACATTAATAAATCATCCGGCTCATAATTTCTTATTTAAAGGCAGAAAACACTCATGATGGAATTTCTTGAAAAGCTGAACAACACTTTTTACGGCGGCAAGACGAAACCTCTTTCTTGGCGTAAATCTCAGCTCTTAGCATTACAACGTATGTTATTGGAAAATGAAAACGCCATCTATGACGCCTTAAAAACGGATCTAAACAAGTGTCAATTTGAGTCTTATGTTGCCGAATATCACTACGTACTCAAAGACATCAAATTATTTATCAAAAACTTAAAGAAGTGGAGTGCGCCTCGCAAAGTTTCTACGCCATTATTAGCTCAACCGGGTTCGAGTAAATTAGTACCAGAGCCTTACGGCACCGTGTTGATAATGGGAGCGTGGAATTATCCACTGCAATTGGTTTTAAGCCCTATGGTCGCCGCAATAGGTGCGGGCAACTGTGTAGTGCTTAAACCATCTGAACTTGCGATGGCGACATCTAATTTATTGGCAACTTTAATTCCTAAATACATGGATAATGACGCGTTTGCAGTTTATGAAGGTGGTGTCGAAGAAACTACTGCTCTGTTAAAACAACGCTTTGACTACATCATGTACACAGGGAGTGAGAATGTAGGCAAAATAATCATGAAGGCTGCTGCAGAACATTTAACGCCAGTAACCTTAGAGCTTGGTGGTAAAAGCCCGTGTATCGTGGATGATAAAGTTGATATAAA
>NZ_CEYNSH010000001.1:96733-140550 GCF_982872775.1 Psychrosphaera sp.
GATTACGTTATTCACGGTGGTAAAAGTGACGAAAACCAAAAATTCATTGAGCCAACGTTATTACTCAATCCACAATTAGACAGTGGTGTCATGCAAGATGAAATCTTTGGGCCAGTATTGCCAATCATTGAAGTCGATACCATGAGCGAAGCGATTCGATTTATCAAAGAGCGAGAAAAGCCACTGGCCATGTACATGTTTAGTAAAAACCAGAGGAATATTGACGCTGTGAGCCAACAAACCAGCGCGGGTACCTTATGTATTAATGATGCGGTCATCTTTATGGTGAACCCAGAATTGCCATTTGGTGGTGTCGGTAACTCAGGAATGGGGGCTTATCACGGTAAGTGGGGCTTTGAGACATTCAGTCACCTTAAGCCAATCATGCACCGTAGCTTTTTTGCGGATGCTCCGATTCGATATGCACCTTATACATCACTTAAGAAAAAGCTGTTTAAGTTGGTTGGCAAACTTTAAAACAACAGCCAATTAAAAACCAAGCGCACTATTTATTGCGCTTGGTTATTTCCGCTAAGTCATCTCTAAAGCCGTTGTATTGGCAATACACACTGTCCTCAAACGTTGCAATAATATTATCTGAACAGTATTTATCGGCCACGTCTTTATCAATGTAAATCAAGTCTCCGGCATTACAAGGATGAGGGCTTTTACGCACGTATACATTTTCACATTGAACGTATTTGGGCTCGTACTCTCCAGGAGTAAAATCATTCACGTTGACCTCCCAGAAGTATACCGCTGCCGCCGCGAGCCCAAACAAGCCAATGATAACAAACAAGCCCTTATTCACAGTTGCTTAACCTTTTTGCTGATCCAACTTGGCAAAATAAACTCCAGCCGCTTCTTTTACTTTAGGTGCCAAGATAAATGCTGACAACATAGTTGGAATCGCCATTAGGCCATACATGCCAATCATGAAGTTAAAGATCACATCTAAAGTCACGATACAACCCGCAACAATTGAGAACAAATAGAACCACTTGTATAGGTGAGCACGTTCTTGACCTACCATGAATGCAAAACATTTTTCACCGTAGTACCAATAGGTAAACATAGTAGACGCAGCTAAAAATAAAATCTGAATGGCTAGTAGGACTTGGCCAATCAACCCAAGCTCTTGACCAAATACTTGCATCGTTAATTCGACGCCTTTTACGCCCTCTACATCTTGCCACATACCAGAAGCAAGAATAACCAAAGCGGTACAAGTACAAATGATTAATGTATCTACCATTGGCCCTAACATACCCACTAGGCCTTCACGGATGGGTTCATCGGTTTTCACTGCACCATGAGCCAATACTTCAGTACCGATACCGGCTTCGTTGGAGAACACACCACGAGAAACACCAATGATGATGACGCCTAATAAACCACCTGAGATAGCTTCGGCTTTGAACGCTTGAACGAAAATACTCGAGATAAGCGCTGGGACTTCACTTGCATGGTTAAATAGGACAGCTAGCGTCATTAGGAAGTAACTGATGGCCATTAATGGCACGAGTCGACTTGTGACGTAAGCAACGCGTTTTAAGCCACCTAAAATAACGGCTGCAACGATGACGGTAATAATCACTGCGACAATAGAATTAAACAACATTGGATCGGCAACCCAGCTATCTGGTACTAATTCTTCTCTAAATGCCGCAGTTAACTGGTTGGCTTGAAAAGATGGAATCGTGCCGAATAAGCCAGCAAATGCAAACAGCAACGCAAGGGGTTTCCAGCGTTTACCTAAGCCTTCCATGATGACGTACATTGGACCACCATGAACGTTACCGTCCTTATCGGTTTTTCTAAACATGACACCTAAAGTACACGTGAAAAACTTGGTCGAAACACCTAAAAGGGCGGTAAGCCACATCCAGAATACCGCGCCTGGACCACCGGCGGTAATCGCTAATGCAACACCGGCAATGTTACCCATACCGACTGTACCAGCTAATGCTGCAGATAAAGCTTGGGCATGGGTTAAGTCGCCTTTTTCTGACTCTTTATCGTGCTTGCCCGTCAATAGGCTAATACCATGAGACAAGTAACGAAACGGGATAAGTCTGGAGTAAAAAGAGAAAAATAATCCGCCTCCAACAAGCCAAACAATCATTGGCATGCCCCAGACAAAATTAGAAAATGCAGCGGTTGCTTCTATGAGCCATTCCATTATTAATACCTATTCTTTTTGTTTTTATTGTTCAGCTTTAGCAGCTGTTTTATTGTGTTTTTCGTTTTGACGCCAGACAAAAATGGTCCATGCCGCCAATAACAAAAGAGGAATACACATGCTTAACATGATATTCCACCCGAAGGATTTGATTACCAGACCAGCTGATAATGAGGCAATAGCCTGACAAGAAAACATCACCAAGTCGTTAATGCCTTGCACCTTGAGACGTTCGCTCGGTTCATAACTCGCTGGTAGTAATGCTGTGGCCGCAACAAACATAAAATTCCAACCTACACCTAACAGTACCAATGAGAACCAGTAATGAACATACTGTTGCCCCATAAATCCGATCATTAAGCAAATTAATAAGACTAAGATGCCACTGGTTAAGATTTTGGCGTGACCAAATCGGGCAATTAGCGCACCAGTAAAAAACGACGGTAAATACATAGCGATAATATGACTTTGAATTACCCACTTCGTTTGGGCAATATCGAAATGACTGTGGACATGCATAGAAATCGGTGTCGCCGTCATAATAAAACTCATTACACTAAACGCGATGGTGGCACAGGCGATAGCTGCGATAAATACAGGCTGTTTAGCAATAGTCGACACAGGTCTTACCGGCCCATCAAGTTCGGCTTGATCAAAATGAACAGTTTGGTAGCGAGTCAAAAGTAAAAAAGCAGGAATAAATAATAAAGACACCAAAACGAAGGAGCCAACAAACTCAACATCAAACAAGTCTTTACCTAAATAAGCAATCTCAGGTCCAACAAAGGCCGCGACTAAACCCGCAATGAGCATGGTCGAAATGGCTTTGCTGGCGAGGTCTTTATCTACCGACTCCATCGCTGCGAATCGAAACTGTTGGTTGGACGCTATCATAAAACCAAAATTTAAAATTGCCGCACAGAACAACCAGAAGTTTTCTAAATAGATGGCAAAACCAGTAAACAATGCGTTAAACAAACCCCAAATCGAGGCTATCAAAAATGTTTTCTTGCGGCCCAGTTTTGCCATCACTTTTACGGTCGGCTGAATCCAAAGGGCAATACCGACGATCATACAAGCGACAGGAAGTGTTGCTAACGTTGCAGAAGGAGCGAGCTTCAAGCCGACAAAGCCGCCAACAAAAACAATAACAGGGCCAACGGACCCCATTAGCGCTTGCGCAAGCATAAGGACCCAAACGTTCTTATGTAATTGTATATTCAATGTAATTTCCTAGAACTATCGTTAGCTATCGATTTTGTTAGTTGCAATGTAGGCATAGTTATTTTGGTTAAAAAGTGTCATATTAAATCTGCCAACTATTGAGTAGTTATACTAAACTTAAAAAGAATTAGACACTAGGAGAGAGCGATGAAAAACGCATTAGTTATTACTTTAATCGCAGCGATAGCGTCATTTAGTAACCACACGTTTGCCGGTGAGGCCAAAGTCGATTGGCAGAACCCAGACGATTTTCGCGATATTAAACCTGCCAATGAGCACAAAAAGCACTTTCGCGAACGTCTTTTTAGTAACTTCGAGAAATATATAACCAAATTAGCCAAAGACTTACCTGAAGATATTCGAGTCGAAATGACCTTTACCGATGTAAACCTAGCGGGTGATGTTAAATACGATTTTGATATGACAAGAGAAATTCGTGAGGTTTCAAACTTGCACTGGCCGCAACTGAATTTCGATGTTGTAGTTAAAAAAGGTCAAGATAAGATCATTTCAGAATCGGTCGAATTGAAAGACATGGGCTTTATGAATCGCGGCGGTGTTATCTCAACAACCCGAGCCTACAAGTATGAAAAGCGTATGTTAAAAGAATGGTTCCGAAATGACTTGTCGGAAAAACTGGCGCAGTACAAAGACCGCCAAGACGATGTCATGTCAGGAGAATAACTCCAAGCAAATTTCTTTTATACTTACCTTAACCAGTGATTAGTGTGAATACTTGCTAATAACTCGGTCAAAAAAATAAGCCCTCGGTTTTTGATGAGGGCTTATTTATATGATTAGCTTGGACAGCTCATTTCTCTTACTGACTCTATAACGACATCTTCCACTGGTACATCTTGCATACCGCCTACCGCACCGGTTTCGACTTTTGCGATAGCATCAACGATGTCCATGCCTTTTATAACGCCGCCAAATACCGCATAACCAACACCATCAGAGGCTTGTTCTTGATTCAGAAAGTGGTTATCGACGGTATTGATAAAAAATTGAGACGTAGCGGAGTCAGGTGCGGAAGTACGAGCCATTGCGATTCGGCCACGGTAATTTTTTAATCCATTGGTTGATTCGTTTTTAATCGAAGGGTTAGTTTCTCGGACACCCAAGCCAGGTTCGAAGCCACCGCCTTGGATCATGAAGCCGTCGATGACTCGATGAAAAATCAATCCGTCGTAAAAGCCAACCGCCGCATACTCTCTAAAGTTTTGGGTCGTAAGCGGCGCGTTTCTTCTATCAAGTGCAAGCTCGATATTACCCATTGAGGTGGTCATCTCGAAACAAACATAGCCGCCGCGTTTTGTATCAATCGCCGCGACAGGGTCAGTATCAATAGAATTTGAATTTGAGTCATCACTACCAGACCCACAGGCACTTAATGCTGCGGCAGTAAAAAGCGCCACCCATGTTTTTAAATTTAGCACACATATCCCCTTTAATTTTTTGCCAACAGTGTAATCAGTTCTGATATGATTTCAAAAAATAAATATTGATGAGCGCTAACATGCAACAACAAATTCTTACCATGCTAACAATGCAAAACGACATGAATACCAAAGTTCACCCAGAGTGGCGTGAACAAGGGTTTGAGTGGCACCGAGCAATCTGGGTTGAATTGGCAGAAATGCTGGACCATTACGGTTGGAAATGGTGGAAACACCAACAACCAGATATCGAGCAAGTTCATTTAGAGCTGATTGATATTTTTCACTTCGGCTTAAGCGCTCGATTAGTGACTGGGCAAAGCGTTGAGACAATCGCAAGTGAAATTGAAACTGAGCTAGCATCACCAAAGGCAGCGGAGAGCTTTGCTGAAACCATTGAACAGATGGTAGCGAATACCTTAGCAACAAAAGGCTTTGATGTAGCAACATTTGCCGCGCTAATGGAGCAAACAGAGTTAAGTTTTGATGAGTTATTCCGTCACTACGTTGGTAAAAACGTGCTTAACTTTTTCCGTCAAGACCACGGTTACAAAACGGGTGAATACATCAAGGTATGGAATGGCAAAGAAGACAATGAAGTCCTGATGGATGTATTGCGTCAAACTGATGCGTCATCAGCAGAGTTTAAAGATTTGGTTTATCAAGGTCTAAAAGCGGCGTACCCAGCTTAATTTAGCGGTTAGATTTATCAAGGTCTAAAAGCGGCGTACCCAGCTTAATTTAGCGGTTAGATTTAACTATTAATCCTATTGGTAAAATAAAAGCGCTCGTTAGCATAACTAATGAGCGCTTTTTGTTTTATTTATTTAAAGCCATTTTTATAAAAAAACGATGAGCCGGCACACGACTATTTAACGGCTTGTTTAAATTCCGCTAATGTTGTGTGTAACAAGTGTAGCTTCTTAACGACAGCTTCAATTTGGTCTTTTTGACCTGACGGCGTTAAGTTTGAGTTTTTGATTGTCAAAATTTGCTCAGCCGTTTCTTCAAGGTAAGGCATGAATTTTTTGGCTTCGACGTCAAATGGCGAGTTGTTTTTGAAAATAGTTTCAAACTTGCCATGACCTTGTGCTTTTAGGGCGTCGATTTGTGAGTCTGCATCGATGGCTTTGCGATACAGTTCTTTTAAGTTGTCTTCTAGACTATTGATTAAAGTTTCCACTTCAGAAGTTTCCAGGCTTGCCGATAACAATGGGTGTTAGTTTAACTGATTAAGTCAAACCAACAAAGCAAACCTAGAAATAAACAACCAGGAGAAGTCTGTGTTCGTTTCATCTTCGGGGTTTAACCCTAGTACCAATGCAATGGAAGGCGGAGAAGCACTTGCGGCTAATCTCGCCAAAAATGCACAAGAGCTGCAGGGACAGGCTGCGTTACAGTTGTTAGCGTCAACCGCGCAACTCTCTGCACCGACACCGGCAGTAGGCAGTACAGGAAGTCTTATTGGCCAAACCATTAATATTACGGTTTAGCCAAATCTACTAAAATGGGTGGATAGGAGTTTTACTCTCCTCTCCACCTATTTCTCTCACCAATTTAGGCACTAAAAACCCAGGTAACGCCTTCAACATATCTTGATGTAAAAGCCACGCTTTTCGATCATTCACTTTTTCACTGATTTCCCCGGTTTGCTGTTGGCTGCTTTGCTGCTCTCTTATTTTAGGGCCTTGTTCAAGGGGCGGTTCGGCGGCTAGGGTCGGTTCGATATCAAAGTGCGTTGCGCCATCCACCTTGTCAAAGACATGTAGGTAGTAAGGTAAAATACCGGCATCAAAACAACGCTCGTGCAAGTCAACTTGGGCTTTCAGGTTGTCATTAACTCCTTTGAGTAAAACGGCTTGGTTTAATACCGTGACTTGGGCCGCTCTGAGTTTTTGGTTCGCCGCCTGTAGTTCAACTGAAATTTCATTGGCGTGATTGATGTGATACACCATAACGACGTTTAATCGACTCGACGCCAGAGTGTGAATAAGTGACTCGGTGAGTCGCGAAGGAATAACAACTGGCAGCCTTGAGTGAATGCGAAGTCGAGTCACGTGAGCGATGTCATTGAGTTGTTCCAAAAACCATGCGATATGATCGTCTTTAGCCATTAACGGATCACCGCCGCTTAAAATTACTTCGTTAATGTCTTTATTCGCGCGAATGTAATCTATATGGGCCAACAACTGCTTTTTATTAACAGAGTTGTCTTCATATGGAAAATGACGTCTAAAACAATACCGGCAATTGACTGCACAGCCGGTTTTAAACATGATTAATACACGTGTTTTGTATTTGTGTAACAAGCCTGGTAGGGCGGCCTCGTGTTCTTCGAGAGGATCGGAGACATATCCGGGCAAGGAGGCAAACTCTTGTATAGACGGCTTTACCTGTAACAATAATGGGTCGTTTGGGTCGCCTTTTTTCATTAGTTTTACAAATGGTCGTGGTACTCGCATCGAAAAGAGTTGCCGTGCCTGTTCATCTTCCTCTTGATAAACGTCCATCAAATCAAGCGCCTGATATAAGTCAGACAATCGAGAATAACTTTGTTTCAATTCTTTTTGCCATTCTTTTTGGCTTTGGGACTCAACAGAAACGTTTGCTTGTTGTATCATTCGTATCACTTATATTTTGGTATTAATTTATTTCAGAGGATGACATGGCTTCATTCAGCACTAACCAATTTAAAGCTGGCCTAAAACTAATGATCGACGGCGAGCCTTGCAACATTTTAGAAAACGAAATCGTAAAACCTGGTAAAGGCCAAGCCTTCAATCGCGTTAAGATTCGTAAGCTAGTCAGCGGTAAAGTATTAGAGAAAACATTTAAGTCAGGCGAATCAGTTGAAGGCGCTGACGTAATGGATATCGACTTAGCATACTTATACTCAGACGGCGAATTCTGGCATTTTATGAATAATGACACGTTTGAGCAAATCGCTGCAGACGAAAAAGCCGTTGCTGATAGCGTTAAGTGGTTAGTTGAAAACGACGTCTGTACTCTTACTTTGTGGAATGGTAACCCAATTTCAGTTGCGCCACCTAACTTCGTTGAGCTAGAAATCACTGACACAGACCCAGGCCTTAAAGGTGATACAGCTGGTACAGGTGGTAAACCTGCAACATTAACAACAGGTGCGGTTGTTCGAGTACCACTGTTTGTTCAAATTGGTGAGGTAGTACGTGTTGATACTCGTACTGGTGAATACGTAGGTCGTGCGCAAAAATAACTGTGCCATTGCCTGATTTTGACCCGCAGGCATATAAACAAAGTACACTATAATCTGTACGAACGTTTATTCAGAAGCCGGAGTGATTTACTCCGGCTTTTCTCTATCTAATGGTTAAAAAATATGAGCTGGAAACCAACCGCAACTATCGCTGCTTTAAAAACAAGAGCGAGTATCATTAAAACTATCCGCGAGTTTTTTGAGTCTCGGGAGGTCCTCGAAGTCGAAACGCCGCTATTGAGTAATGGCACGGTGACAGACGTTCATTTAGACCCATTTGTAACTGAGTTTGAGCACAGCAGTAAATCAAATGAATCGACCAGTTTGTATTTACAAACGTCACCCGAATTTGCCATGAAACGATTATTAGCTGCGGGTTCAGGTCCTATTTTCCAAATTAGTAAAGCATTTAGAAACGAAGCGTTAGGTCGGTATCATAATCCAGAGTTTACTATGCTTGAGTGGTACCGCCCGGACTATGACGATCATCAACTGATGGATGAAGTCGCAGATTTAGTGCAAACAGTATTACCAATAGATCGCGTTAAAAGGGTCAGTTATCAGCAGGTATTTATTCAACAACTCAATATTGACCCTCTTACTGCATCACTCGAGTCTTTAAAACACGTTGCATTAAATTATCACGACGATGAGTGGATTAAGGCGGAGACCGATGTCGATACCTTGTTGCAGTGGCTGTTCAGTACTCAGATTGAGCCAACTCTGGGGCTTGAGCAAGACGGTAATAACGTCCCTTGTTTTGTTTATGACTTTCCAGCCTCACAGGCATCATTAGCTAAGTTAAATAATGCGAATCCGGCTGTTGCTCACCGCTTTGAGTTGTACTTCGAAGGTGTCGAGTTAGCCAACGGCTTTTTTGAGTTGCAAGATCACAAAGAGCAATTACAAAGATTTGAACAAGACAATCACAAACGAGAACAACTCAACAAACCAAGTCGGCCGATAGATCAGTACTTTATCGCTGCACTCAAAAAAGGTCTGCCACAATGCAGTGGTGTTGCCTTAGGCATAGACCGGTTAATCATGTGTGCGATGCAGGCATCCCACATTGATGATGTGATTAGCTTTAATACGGACAATGCGTAATTACAATTATACAATTAAGGCAAGGTAGCAGAGCTTCCTGGCCTTAATTTAAACATTACTGACTGTGACGTTAATTTTTCTTTTGCTTTAATGCACTATTCAGTGCGCCCATAAGAGCGACTAAAGTTACGGGTTTAGTTAAGTAATCTGAAAATACTTTGTCAGAGTCATCTATAAATACGTCAGCAGAAAGTGAAATAATCAGTGGTTCAGGCTGACCTTGGCTGGTGGCATTTTGTTTGATTTGTTTGGCCGCATCAATTCCAGAGATATCAGGTAAGTTAATGTCCATTAGAATAAGGTCGAACTTATTAGAAGTACCAGCCGTGACGCCATCGGTGCCATTCTCAACGATGGTAATATCACAACCAAACTTATTGAGCATAGCGTTGATCAGCGCTTGGTTTATCTTATTGTCTTCCACTACCAAAATGCGTAAACCTTGAGTGTTAGCTTTGAGCTCTGATTCTGTAAGGGGCAGGTCAGGAGAGCTTTGATTCGAATCTAGCGACTGGCACGACTCTCCGTTTTGGCTGATAGTCCTAGGTAACTGCACCTCTACTGTTGTTCCCTTACCTTCCTCACTATCCATAAATAGATCACCACCCATTAACTCAACGAGCCCCATGGTAATGCTTAGTCCTAATCCCGTTCCCAAAGCGTCTTTTCGACCGACTTGATAATATTTATCAAATACATGGGGTAAGTCTTCTTTGCTTATGCCAATTCCTTGGTCAATGACTTTAACCGTAAAAATTTGCTCTTTAACCTGCAGTTGCACTTTGACTTCTGACTTTAGGTGAGAAAATTTAATCGCATTGTTAACAATGTTGATGACAACTTGAGAAAATTTTCCAGCATCAAGAAATAGCCTTGGATCATAAGGGTTATCGTACTCAAAGGTTAACTCAATACCACTTTGTTGTGCCTTCACTCTAAGCATATCAACCAAATTTTCCATCGTGTCTTTTAAATCAACGAGCTTTGGATTCAGCTCCATTTTGCCAGCTTCGATTTTTCCTAAATCCAACACGTCGTTGATCATACTCAGCAAGTGTTTACCGCTAAAATCAATATTGTTTAAATATTGCTTGGCAGTAGGACCGGTCAAATACTTATCAGCGTCAGCGAGTAAAACATCACAAAAACCAATGATTGCATTCAATGGCGTTCGTATTTCATGTGACATATTGGATAAAAATTCGGTTTTAAATTGAACCGCTTTTTCTAATCGTTTGGTTTTGAGTCTGAGTTCGAGTTGACCAATGACTTCTCGACTCAATATTTCCAACGCGCGTCTCTGGTGTTTATTCAAAGTTTTGGGTTTAGTATCAATAACACAAAGTGTGCCTATTGGAAGTCCATCTGGTGTATTAAGAGGCATACCAGCATAAAAGCGGATATCAGGATTGTCGGTGACGAGTGGGTTATCATGAAAGCGCTCATCTTTACTCGCGTCACTAACCTCAAAGATTTTGTCTTCTAATATGGCATGAGAGCAGAAAGCAATTTCACGATCGGTTTCATCAGCATCAAGACCTACTTTACTCTTAAACCATTGGCGGTCGGGGTCAACAAGACTGATCAACGAAATTGGGGTGCCACATATCTCAGATGCGAGTCTTGTCAAATCATCAAAGACTTGTTCTGCTTCGGTATCTAGTACGTCATAGTCGTACAGCTTTTTTAGCCGTTGTTTTTCTTGAGGGTGTAGAGGAGCAGTTTTCATTTAATGCGCTGTCACCTATATGGATTAGAAAAACTCAATTGAGTCGTCTTCGTTTGCTTCTTTTAACTTGTCTTTAAATAACTTTAGAGCATCATCAATACTTGAGCCATTCATAATTGCATTGTGCATTTCTAGTTCAGTCTCTATGGTATAGCTAGCTTTGATTTTATCTCTCAATATTCGCCAGTCGTCACTGTCGTCGATTCGATTTTCATCACTTAAGAGCTCAGATAATAAACTTAAATTGTCCTGCACATGAGCGAGGCGCTGGGTTAGGCGATCATAAAATTGAAAGGAAACAATCGCATTATCCACTTGTGCCAATACTTCTTTAGCATAAGATTTAGTGGCTTCATCACTGTTTTCACTATTTTGTACATGCATACAAAACTTGGCTAGATTTTGAAATGAGTCACCGAGTTGTTCGATAGAACTGTCACCTTCATGCAGCCCTGAATGTATTTGGGCGACGTTTAAGGCGAGCAATTTTGCAGTTTCAGAACGAAAGCACAAACTATCTGAGCTTGATAGGTTTTCGGTTAGGTCGATTGTCATGTTGGCCATCCTTACATGTATCGTCATACCGTTAAGGCAAGGTGAGTTGCTGGACGATATTAAATGCCTGACGAGGATGATTTGCAAAAATTCCATCGACGCCGTTGTTTAATAGCCACTCGATCTCATCGGCATGATCTATAGTAAAAACAAATACTTTTTTGTTTTCTTGGTGAATGCGGTTAATTATAGACGGTTCTATACAGTCCATATCTAAATGCACACTATAAATCGGAAAATCATTAAGTAAACTGTTGATATCAATCGGGTTGATGGCGAGTAGTAGGCCAAGTTTTAGACTTGGTAATAGCGTAGATAATTGCTTGAGGTAGTGATGGTTAAAGGACGAGACAATGATACGGTTCATATCAAAGTCGTATTTTTTACAAAGTCTTGATAGCTCAGATTCAAATTTTGTTACAGATTTTAACCCCTTGAGTTCAATGTTTAAGATGAATTTAAAGGGCGCACAATAGCGAATTAACCATTCTAAGTTCGGAATCGATAAACCGTCATTTCCCTTTATGACATCCAAATCATACTCGCTCAAACTTGTAACGTGTTTATCGATATTGAGTAAACGCGTTAACCAGCGGTCGTGAAAAATAACAAAGTCATTGGGAGTTTCGAATAGGTCTATTTCCAACCCATGCATGCCCTCATCATTACAATGAGAAATGGCAGTTTGGGTATTTTCGGGATGTAAAGCAGACTCGCCACGGTGGGCAAAAATGAGCATAACGGACGATTACTCCATACTCGTTAAGGGCGGTAAGTATTGGTGTACTTAAAACTGCCCCATTAAGTTCAATTTAGAAGGTAGCAGAGCTTTTTTAATTGGCGCGCTTTTTACTTGCTCGCGTCTCATAAATGGCTGCCGCTAAAATAATGGTTCCACCACCAATAGTAGCAAGAGCTGGCACTTCATCAAGAATGAGTAACGCAAAACAAATTCCGTAGACTGGTTGTAAACAAGCAACCAGTGACGCTGTTTTAGCACCGGTGTGACCAATTGCAGAGACAAATAGAGCGTGTGCTGCGGCAGAGAAGAACACAGAAAACAATACCAGCTTCCAAATGCTATCAAAGGTCAAATCAGTCACTGGAACATTGATAAACGGAATCAGTAACAAACCAGTGATTACAAACTGGAAGAACATCGATTGGCCGCCATTGTAGTGACCAAATTTGTGTTGCACTAAGACGTTTCTAAGCGCAAAACAAAACGCTGACACTAAGCCAGCTCCGACACCTATTAAATATTCATCAGATAATGACTCATCACCAAACCACAGGTCTGGGAATAACATGGCTACTCCCAACAGAACCGCTAAACCTAAAAGAACATCTTTTAAGTCGGGAAGGGTTTTTCTAAAGATAGGCTCCAGAAATACTGTCATCATCGGATAGGTAAACAAGGCCAGCATCGCTGTTGCAACCGTTGTAACTTGAATACTGTAAAAGTAGGTTACCCAGTGAGCAGCAGCTAAGAGGCCAATAATGAGAGCAACTTTGGCGTCACGAAGTGAAGTAATTTTGAGAGAATGTTTACCAAAGTACAAAACTAAGGCCAAAAACACAGCAGAAAGAATGCCGCGATAACCAATGATATCAAGAGCGGGTAAATCGATGAGTTTGGCAAAAAGGCCAGCGCCACCTAGGAGCAATACTCCTAGGTGAAGTTGTAATAATCCAGACATGGACTAAGACTGAGGTTTTTCAGACGACTCTTGATCGTCATTTTTCTCTACAGGCTCCTCTACGGCCTGATCTTCGGCTTTATCTTCTGCGTTGTTTTCAGCCGGGTCTTTGATAGTGGCAAACAGCTCACCCATACGTGTTGTGCTACCAGCTTCTAAGTCCTCTTTAAACTTAATCGCGTCTTTACCAAATAGACAAACAACCGTTGAGCCTAGTTTGAAGCGACCCATTTCGGCGCCTTTTTCTAAAAAGACCGCTTTGTCGCCTTCACTTGGGTAGTTCCAGCGCGTTACATCTTTGCCGCGCGGTGGAGTAATTTCTCCTGCCCAAACAGTTTCAATGCTGCGAACAATCGTTGCACCAACCAATACCATGGCCATCGGGCCCACTTTGGTGTCAAACATAGCAACAACACGTTCGTTGCGAGCAAATAGATTTGGTACGTTTTGCGCTGTTAATGGGTTAACTGAAAATGCTTCACCAGGCACATAAACCATGTCCGTCAATTGACCATCAAGCGGCATATGAAGGCGGTGGTAATCACTTGGAGCTAAATAAATACAGGCAAAGTCACCATCAACAAACTGTTCTGCTAGGTCTTCGTAGCCACCTAATAACTCTAGCGTGGTGTAATAGTGGTTTTTGGCCTGTACCAAACGGTCTGTTTCGATTGGACCAAGCTGGCTTACTGCGCCATCAACTGGGTGAGCAACGTCATTTTCGCCATCAACGAGAGGACGTACACCATCGGCAAGTTCACGGGTAAAGAAGTCGTTAAATGTGTCAAAGTGCTTAGGGTCCGAATGTTTCGCTTCGGCCATATTGATGTCGTAAGCTTTAATAAAACTTTTAACAAAAAACGTAGTAACAAAGCCTAATTTTGCTTTAGCTAAATAACCCACTAATTTTGAAACACCGTGCTTCGGTAGGGCATATTGAAAGGCTAATTTTAAATTGTCGAATTTCACGTTAAATACCTTTAGTTTTTTGTGAGCCGGGTATTGTACCCGACATACTTAACAAATGAGACTATTTTTAATCTTTTGGCTGATGACGCAGGGTTATATCATCAACGGTTTGCAGTATCCGCAGATAGCTCTGATATCGAGTCTCCGTCACTTTACCATCTTTGACCGCTTGCTTGAGTGCACAGCCTGGATCATTTTTGTGGCTGCAATCTCTAAACTTACACAAGCCTACGAACTCGGTAAATTCTATGAAGCCAGCCAAAATTTCGTCTTTACTAAGGTGCCACATGGCAAATTCTCGTACACCTGGAGAGTCAATGACCGCGCCGCCATTTTCCAACCGATAAAAGCGAGAAGCCGTGGTTGTATGTTGACCTAAGCGACTGTTTTCAGATACCTGTTTTGTTTCAATGTTTACCTCAGGCAAGATGGCGTTCACCAATGATGACTTGCCAACACCACTTTGGCCGACAAATACACTTGTATGGCCTTCCAACAAAGCTTGAATTTGTTCGATGCCTTCTTCTTGCTTGGCAGACAGAGTAACGACTTTATAACCAATACTTTCATAGAGTTTGACTGTGTCATTAACCAGCGATTCATTGTCATCGTTGAGCAAGTCCATCTTATTGATCAAAATAATTGGGGTGATATGAAGTTGTTCAACAGCAACCAAGTAGCGGTCGATAATACTAGGTGTTAAATCAGGTAATAACGCTGACACAATTAATATTTGATCAATATTTGCGGCCACTGGCTTAAGGCCATCATAAAAGTCGGGACGAACGAACTCACTGCTTCTTGGTTCAACCGCTTCAATGACACCTTGAAAGTCGTCGTTGTTTATTTTGTATGGTCGCCAAACGACGATGTCACCACAAACCAAGGAGTCGACAGCACGGCGAATGTTACAGCGGATGATATCACCCACCTTCATTTCAGGTAACTCATCGTCTTCCGTCGATGGATTGGCTTGTATCTCGACGTCGGCATGCATGCCATAACGAGTAATGATTCGGCCAAATTGTTGTGCACCAAGTAAGTGATCTTCAATTTCCACCGTGTCGCTCGCCGACTTTTCGCGTTTAGCTTTAGCTAGGCGCTTCGATTGGTTCGCTTTGATCCGACGGGTCTGAGATTTGGATAATTTCTTTTGTTTTGCCACTTTTGCTCTATGATTTAGTTATTAAAACTTGTGAATGTCGTTAAAAAGAATAACAATGCAGTTATAGTATACTTAACCGACCTTGATAAAAAGGAATCAGTAGGACCTTTATATGTCATTTAGCGAAAATAATCTGGTTTGGGTAGATTTGGAAATGACTGGCTTGGAGCCTCGTCATGACAAAGTGCTTGAAGTTGCGACCATTGTTACCGACAGTGAGTTAAACATCATAGCTGAGGGACCAGAAATAGCCATTCATCAGCCGGATGAAATTTTGGATAACATGGACGAGTGGTGTATCACACAACACGGTAAGTCCGGTCTTACGGAACGTTGTCGCAAAAGCACAGTGACTGAGCAGCAAGCATGCGAAATGACCATTGATTTTCTAAAGGATTATGTCCCAGCAGGTAAGTCACCAATGTGTGGTAATAGTATCTGCCAAGACCGCCGATTCATGCACATTCACATGTTGACCCTAGAAGAGTTCTTCCATTATCGCAACATCGACGTCAGCACGGTCAAAGAGTTAGCTCGTCGCTGGAACCCAGAGCTGGTAGACAACTACAAGAAGAAGGGTGTCCACTTAGCACTTGAAGATATTCGTGAGAGTATTGAAGAGCTAAAACGTTACAAAGATAAGTTTTTTGTTATCTAACGAGTATTCTACCTCTGCTTTTATATCAAACCGCCTTAATGGCGGTTTTTTAATGCGTTTTTTGTATAAAAAAATTTAGCCCCAGCGTTCATTTTATTCACTCCGAGTCTACACTTAAAGTACAGAGCCCCAGTGGCTCGAGCATTCCGGATAACAAGATTGCGATTGAATGTGGCAGTCATAGGTAGACCAATGTTGCAAAGAAACTCTCTGAGAGGCCAATTTTTTATCGGCTTGATAGTAACTGCTTTTTGTTCACTTGTTGTCATGGCCAGTGTTCAGTATTTTCGTGTGTCCAGCAATCTGAATGAGCTTGTTTCTTACCATTTATCGCAAGTTTCCGAGCAAGTTAATTCCCATATTACCCAGTCGATATACCGAGATATTGAGCGCTCTTCCATTATTAAATCGAGACCGAACTTTAAAAAGTTATTAAAGGCAGCGTTACCAACTCCTGATTCATTGCAAGAAAATAGTAAGGCCCGGGTGGCATTGATTGATTATCTAAATGAAATTAAAGCTGTATCCAATGAAATTGCCAATATTACGATTACCAGTAATGTGCATCAACTTGTAGCTACGACTGAAAATAAAGCTGGTTTACGCTCAGTAATTAACCCTAATAATTTTAGAACGGTAGAATTTGGAGAACAAACAATAGGTGTACAATTTGTGGAAGCGGACGATGGTTTTCGCTTAGTGACTTTTGAGCCTATTTATCAAAACAATCTACCCGATGGTTTTGTAGTTGCATATCTTATTATTGAGTCACATTTGTCCTCTATCACCTCTACAATCGAATCTCCGACTTCGCTTTCAAAAAGCCAAGAGATAGTTTTGATGTATTTACCTAATCGCCAAGGTAAAGCAAAGGTACTCGTGCCGCCTCGTTTCTCAGAAGGCAGGCGTGACGTTAACGTTGGTCTAAATCCGTTTTCGATTATAAGCGTGAATGAACAACGACAGTTAAGAGAGTTTATTGATTATCGGGGTGTTGAAGTTGTTGGACTTGTCGAACAGCTGTCTGATTTTGGCTTGGCTTACATTATAAAGTACGACAAACGTGATGCCTTCACTCTTGTAGAAGATTTAAAAGTTTATGCCTGGATGTCTGCTGGGTTATTGATTATTTTGGTCTGGGTTCTAAGTTACTTTTTAAGTATTAGGATATTGGCCCCTTTTGACAAAGTGGTTACAACGACAAATAAGATTTTAACGAGTAATAAGACACGAATAGAAACAACAACCGGTTTAGTCGAATTAGACACTTTGGGGCAGTCGATCAATGCGTTGGCAGATCGGATGCGCGTGGCACTTAATAGCGCCAACCTCAACCAAGAGTTTGTGTTAGAGGCAATACTTGAGGGGGTCCTTATCATAGACAGCCACGGAGTAATTTTAAAAGCAAATCCGTCAATGGAAAAAATGGCCGGCTTTGAAAGCAAAGAGTTAATTGGTAAAAATATTAATCTGTTATTAAACGAGCACGACCAATATTTGATTATGGGCTTGGTATATAAGTTTCTAAATGAACCAGACTCTGGACAGCAAATACAACCCAAACAAGTCACCATAAATCGTAAAAACCACGCTGAAATTATTGCATCATTGACACTCACTCGACTTGACCATGCAACCGAACAACTATATTTGTTAGTTATCAACGATGTAACAGAAAAAGTAAACTATCAAAGAAAGCTAGAGCATTTAGCGTTGCACGATAGTTTAACGGATTTACCGAAGATGTTATTAGCTAGCGACCGACTCGAGTCCGCAATTAACAACGCCAAGCGTAATCGTCACAAAGTGGGTGTTATGTTTGTAGACTTAGATCACTTTAAACCAATTAATGATGAATATGGTCACGCCTCTGGTGATTTGGTGATTCGAGTCATCGCTACACGGTTAAAGGAGTCTGTGCGCGAAAGTGATACCGTGGCACGTGTGGGAGGCGACGAATTTGTAATTATTGCACCAGACATACAAAGTCCTCAACAACTAGTTATTCTTGCTCAAAAGCTTCGACATCAAGTTGAAACGGCAATTGATATCGGTCCGGCGAAAGTAAAAGTAGGCACCAGTATTGGAATTAGTGTCTTCCCAGATAGCTCATTAAATAAAGAGGAGTTATTGGCGTTCGCAGATGAAGCTATGTACAAAGTGAAGTCTGAAGGGCGTAGTGCGTGTGAGTTACACCACAGTTGCAAGCCACGTGATTTAGAGGACTCTACCGTGACGCCCTTTCCTCAGTCAAAAATGTGATGAGTTCGGCAGCGGTAAACATATATAGGTCAGCATGACTGTGCCCAAACATACGTTGCACGACTTTGGCAGTATTAACTTGAATATTTTTAAATGCTTGTCCACCAGAAATTAAAAAAGGTATATTTTCCAGTCCAGTATTTTCACGCACATTCTTGATCAAATGTTCTGTATGAATGATATTTTCATACATGGTTGTAGAGAACAGAACAGCATCGTATCTTTCGTATTCAAGTTCTGTACAGATGTCCTGTGCATCAACCGGTGTACACAACTTTAGTGTGCTATTAATACCATTGATTTTGAGTAGCTGATGTAACATACGTATGCCAACCGTATGCTTTTCAAATGTGCTACAGGTGATTAAAATTCGTCGCTGAGTATTAGCAATTGAGCTTGCCAGTGGATCGTATTCATTGATAACGCGTGAGCAAATTGAAGTCGCCAGGTGTTCTTGTTGATGAACTATTTCGCCCCGTTCCCATTTTAGCCCAACCTCATATAGGCTTGGTTTGATGATGTCTTCCCAGAAGATACTGATATCAGATTGAGAAACGATAAAGTTGTGACAGATAGTTAATGCTTCGGTGAGATCTGGTTTTAAGATAGCGGCAAGAAACTTTTGTTGCGTTTCTTTTGTTGAAAGCTCTAGGTTGGATGCTTCTTTCACATTATCACCTTTATCCAGAACCGTTAACTATTGCATAGACTCAAGTTCAATTTCGATGGCTCTACAACTAATCCGCACTTCGTACAGCGACATTAAAAGTGAGGCTACTAGCGCTAATAAGCTAAGGCCAAACATGACAGAACCAAGATCTGTGAGCTCAAAAAATAAAGACAGCATGGCTAATGTGCATAACAGAAAGCTAATCACTCCGGCCGTTTGCATCGAACGAATTAAGTGAATACGACGTCGCAAATTAGTTATCTGTCTTTTGACCACGACTTCCAAACCAGAATTATTGCGCTGATTTAATTCACGTATGAGTTGGGCTAGTACCAAAAATCGATTGGTATAAGCCAAAAGTAATAAAGAAATGGCAGGAAAAAGCAACGCAGGTGTCGTTAGTGTCATAGTCACTCAGTTTTACTGGATTAGGTAAAAAGGATACTCCTAATTTTAATTGATAATCAAATTTAATTTGCTCAAAAAGTAGTTATTTTTCATAAGAAAAGTTGGTATTCTCTTTGTAAATATGTCGAGTCTGTTATGGAGAGCGACCCTTGGCGGTAAACAAATTGGATAAAAAGAAGCAAGTGGACTTAGAGGACGAAATTGCTCGTCTTCAAAAGCAGCTTGCCGTGATAGAAGCCGAGAAGCAGGAGGCGGAAGATGCGTTGCTCGACCTGTCACAACACTTGACGTGGCAAGAAGAGCAAATGGACAAGCTAAAAAGTGGTCTGCCCGTTGAAGATGAAGACATTGAGCATCTCAAAACCAAATTAAAAGACTCGGAACAAGAGGCTGAATATTTGTCCGAGCAATTACTGGCAAAAGACTTATCAATGAGTCAGCTAATGACTGAAATCAGTGATTTAAAAGACTCAATAGAAGCCTTACAACTCGATGCTAGCAAACTTGCTCAACTTGAAACAACCGAGCGCCAACTTTTAGAAGTAAACCAGCAGCTCGAACAACTCGAAAATGCCTCAAAAGACTCGTCTCAACAGTATCAATCAGAAATAAAAACGCTCCAAGAAACACTCCAAAGCCAACAATTAGAGCTTAGTAATGCGGAGCAATTGCTGAAAGACAAAGAACAAGCGCTTGCGGATGCCAGTGCAGCGGAGAAAACCGTAAAGGAGCAACAAGCCCAATTAGAAGGGTTTAAGCGTGATATTGATAAAATGGCCATTGAATGTGCGGATTTACAGCAATTAAATCAGGCACTAACAGAAAAGGTCGATAGCTTAGAGCACAAACTGGAAGAAAAATCTCAAGACGTAATTGAGTACAAGTTAAAGTTTCAAGGGGCAGAAACGGCCAACTCTGAAATTAATCACCTTTTGCAAGATAAAGAAGTTGAACTGTTAAAGCTAGAAGAGAAAAATAAAAACCTTCAGTTTGATATTGACGAGCAAAAAATTGCTACCGAAGGTGCGACAACCAAATTGCAACATTTGCAAGTCAGCCACGATGAATTATTAGCGTCAATGTCCCGTATTGAATCAAAAGCAGAATCAACAAAAGCGGAATTTGAACAACAGATCTCTTCATTAAACCAAACAATTGATCAACAAATAGAATCGCACCAACAAGAAACCTCAGCGCTAAATGACTCATTAAAAGAAATTCAAGAGCATTATGAAGCAGCGTCAGAACAGCGCCAACAATTCTCAGATTTATTAGATGCAAGCCGTTTAGAGTTAAAAGCAACAAAAGTTAGAATAAGTGAGTTAGAGCAAGAGATACAGGATAACCAACAAGCCGCTGATGAAAAACAGTCTCAACTTCAAGAGCAGCATTCTGACGAATTGAACAGACTCAATGATGAGTTAGAGAAAAACAAAAGCGAACTTTCTCAACAGGTTAACCTACGAGAAGAAGCCGAAGCCCAAATAGCGTCGCTTACCGACTCTCTTGAAGAGCAACAACAGAGAGTTGAATCGTTAGAAGCAAAATTGGAACAAGGCAAAGCTTCTCAATCTGAGCAAGTTAAGCAATTGATCGTTGAGCATGAACAAAAGTTAGAAGAAGCCGAAGCAAAACATACGGAAGAATTAGAGCGAAAAGAGAAAGAAAATAATGAGCTAACTAAAAAGCTAGAAGTGCTCGAACAATCTAACTCTGGGTTTGCATCAAAAGTAGAAATGCTTGAAGGCCGCAAAGCTGAATTAGAAGCGCAAGTGTCTGCGCAGGAAAGTACTAATTCAGAACTAGCTTTCAAGGTGGAAACACAAGAAGAAGCTAACACAGAACTAGTTTCAAACATTAAGAAACTCGAACAGGAAAACACGGAGCTATCCTCTAACGTCGAGCAGTTAACACAAACTAACTCAGAGTTAACCTCAAAGGTCGACACGCTCGAGCAAGTAACTGCTGAGCTATCGTCTAACGTTGAGCAGTTAACACAAACTAACACAGAGTTAACCTCTAAGGTTGACACGCTTGAACAAGCAAACGCTACACTAACTTCGAGCAACGCTTCTTTACTATCAGATAAAGAGCAACAAGCGAACGTAATTGCAAAACTAGAAGAACGCCTAGCATCCTTAACTGCTGAAAATGAAACGATGTCGCGAGAATTAGAAGAAAGTCGGTCTAATAATCAGGCGACATCTAAGGCCTCAAGCGCTGAAATTGAGAGAGTTAAGAGTCAGCTTCAAGATGTTAATGACGTTAATGCCTCTTTAACCAAACAAAATGAAAACCTAAACCGCCAATTAGAGTCCACTCAGTCAGAGCTAGAACAGCAATTGGCTGAGGCTAAGTCGCAGCACGATACACAAGTTCAATCATTGGAACAGCAATTGGCTGAGGCTAAGTCACAGCACGAAACGCAGGTTCGAGCGCTCGAAGCATCGATTGAACGACAGTCGAAAACTGAATCAGAGCAGGTCGAAAAATTACTTGCCGACTTGGAGCAACAATCTAACGAAAATAGTGAATTATTACTAAGTATTAATAATTTAACTGCGCAGTTAGAAGGGGTCAAAGAGCAAGAGCAAAGTCTACAAAAGACAAATGAGCACTTAAAAGAACAAGTAAAACTAAGCGAAGTAACAGAAGTCGAGGCACAACAACTACTGGAAAAATCACAGTCTGAGTTGACGTTGGCGCAACAAGAGATAGAAAAGCTTGCTGCTCAACTCGCTAAAAAGCAAAAAGAACAATCAGAAAGTTCTGCTGTAGAAGGACAGATCGAGCGAATTAACGCCGAGCTCAAAGTATTGCGCACTCAAAAAGCCGATTTAGAAGAGCGTTTGATGTATGCGGAGCACAAAGCTGAGTCACTGCAGGAACAACTCAGTGCCGCGCAACAATCGGGTAGCGAGCAAAACGATCAGCTCTATCAGACAAACCGAGAGCTGACCGAGCGAATTGAAGAAATTCAGCTTCAAACAGCGTCATTTAGAGTCGAATACGAACAAATGAAGGTTCGATTGAAAGATACGTCTGAGCAACTTAATGCGGTTGATGAAGACTTGGTAGAATGCCAACAAAACTTACATGTCACGCAAGACGAGCTTCGTAAGCTCAAAGATGAAAATGCGCAGCTGACTCACGAACTCAACCTGACTAAAGAAATGGAAGAGCAGTTCCGGGATGAATTGGAAGGCTTTAAACAAGGTCATATTGAAGAGACTGAGCTGGTGGCTGAAGCCGAAATTAACCATGCCCGAACCGTGATTCAGCAATTGAGAATGGAAAATAATCAATTAAAAGCTGATTTAGATGAAAAAGTTTCAGAATTAGAGAGCCAGGTCACTGAGTATCGGTTAAAATTCAATTTTGCCCAACAGCAGCTGGCAGAACAACAAAACTAATTCAGCAAGTTGTACTACACTGCTAAAGTCAGATTTTAACGATTTAATTCAAGAAAAAGCGGTGTGATATGAGCCAAACTAAGGCTAACAACTTTCAACGAATTCGCGCATTATCCAAAAAACAACAAGCAGTATTGTCTTTAATGCTGCTTCATAGAATGCTTCCTAACTACCAATTATTTGTGGCCGTAACTGAGTTTCCACAGCCATATCAAATTGACAACATTATGAGTAACTTGTGGGAGCGATTACTTGTACATGGTGCCAAACTTAACTTTGCTGCACTGGAAGAAAAAGTCGAAACCCTGACCCCAGATGAAAACGCTTACGACATGTATGGTGTTTATCCAGCTATTTATTTTTGTACCGGGTTACTTACTTACATTGCTGGTGAGCAAAACGAAGAAGAATACGACGCCGTTGCGATTGCTAAAGTGTCACAAGGTAGCATTGTTCATTTGATTGAATATCAAGCGGGTGAACAAGAACTTGATAATACAGCAATACGTGAGCATGAACTCATGCAACGTGAGGTTGCTCTTTTAACTGACTATATCGATTACGTAGAGACAATTAACTTTAAAAAACTGTCTGCATCAGAGGTTAAGCGACAAGCCTTGGAAAAAGCCTTCGAAGATGGCGCGAGTAACATAGGCATTGAAGTCGAATAACACAGGCGTTGGCGTCTGCTCATTTTGTAACGGCATCCGTTCAAAATGACATCGACTTCGTTATTGCGCTTGTGAGTGATAGTTAAGAATTCACCACAACCTGGCTACCGGGCTTTAGATTCTGATTTGGAGTCCGGCGTTGATGCTCTTCAATATCCGCTTCTGGAAACAAAAAACATGCCTCATCAAACAAGTCTTGTAGCCACGTTCCCGTAACCCACAGGTCAACTGAATGGCCGCTCTCGTAACACAGTGACAGCGAGTCACTATTTCGTTGAATTTTACTGACTTTGTTTTTGGGGATTTTTGTGACGTGAGTCGTAAAAACTTGATAGCTAGGTGAGAATTTTAATTTAACGAACGCACCTTTGTCAGTAAATGCGTACTCTGGCTTGTTAGCACGACGGTGGCGCTCAAACCAGATATTTAAAAGTATAAATACTAGCAATAACACAATCAGGGTCGACTGCCATTCATTGAGTTGCTCAAACATCTTAGCACTTCCTTGATGAATATTTTTCCTTATCAAGGAACTATAATGAAATAATAAACGTTGCGCCAGTGGTTTTACTTTCTCCCGACTCAAAACAGGTACTGTTTTTGACGGTAATATGGCCATCGTGCCAGTGAGTGATTTTATTAACGATGGCAAGCCCCAACCCAAAGCCGCCACTGTTTTTATTTCGACTCGAATCGATACGAGCAAAAGGAGTAAATATTCTTTCCATTTGATCTTCTGGAATACCACAGCCGTCATCTGCAACGGTCATAACGAGTGACTTATTCTTAACTTCCAAGGTGAGTAAGACTGTGGAAGTGGCATGACGTTGAGCATTGGTCAGTAAGTTTTGTAATGCTCGTTCAATTAAATAGCCATCGCATTCCCAAGTGAGTGATTCGGGGCAATTTAAGTTGATTTTGATGACTTCATTATCGGCTAAATTATCGTCGTAAATTTTGTGAGTGTTTCGATTGAGCTTTTCGATTAGGTTGGACGCGAGTTCGTACATATTGACTCGCTCGATATTTAGGTCAGGCTCCGCACTTTCCAATCGACCGTAAGTCAGCATTCCCTCTACGAGTTGTTCTATTTCAGAAATGTCCGTAAGCATATTTGCCTTAGAGCTTTCAGAGTGTGCATCAATAGCCAAAGAAAACTTGAGTCTTGCCAGTGGCGTTCTAATGTCATGACTGACGGCTTGCATCATTTGTTTTTGAAAGTCTAATAACTCCCTAATTCGCCTAGCCATATTCTCAAAAGCAAGGCCAAGTGGAAAGACAATAGAATGTGGTTTGAGCTTATTTTTTATGTCTAAGTCACCAGAAGAAATACGATGGGTATAACCCTTCAACGTGTTTAGGTCACGCCACAAAGGATAACTCCACGCTAATATTAGAAGTGCCAACAAGCCATAGGCAAGAAGCTTGAGGGTCATAGCTAACCAAGAAGCCTGAGCAATTGGTTCTGCAATCGCAATGGGTCCGAGGACTAATATCTGTTGTTCATCAAGGGGAATATATACTTCCGCAGTCGTTTCGGAGACATACAAAAATAAAGGCTGCATTGCGTTGAGTGCGATTTGCTGCTCGGTAAGAAACGCAAAGTTGACACTCGGCTCGATTGAATAAGTCAGGGGTTGAGCCTCTAACAATTCACGTAAGGTTTGCTGAGCTTGTGTGACACCTTGAGCTTGATATGTGGACTTATATACATGTTGGTAAACGCTGACCATATTGGTGATGGACTGCTCAACTTTTGAAGGTGCTTGTGACTCCGATTCACTCAAGAGTTGCCACAACCATTCGCCACTTAAATTGATGATAACCAAGCCAAATGTGATTGCGAAATACAAACTAATAAATAATCGGGTCACTGATACTAACTCGCTTTTGGGGTGACGTATTTTTGCTGCCAAGCCGTTGGGCTGAGCATATAGCCTTTACCCCAGACCGTCACGATGCGCGCTGGGTTTTTTGTGTCATCCAGCAGCTTTTTGCGCAAGCGAGAAACACGAACATCAACAGTGCGATCTAAGCCATCGTATTCACGCCCAATCATCACTTGATGAATGTGTTCGCGACTTAATGGTTGACCAGCATTGCTTGCGAGTAACCACAGTAATTCAAATTCGTGTGAGGTTAACTCTATACTTTCATCGTCAATGACGACGACACGACTTTGATGGTCAATACTAAACAAGCCAAATTCAAGTGCTGAGTTAGCCTCAATATTGGCGGCATTTGCTTCTGCTGTGCGGCGTTGTACTGCATGGATGCGGGCTAATAGTACATGAGGATCAACCGGCTTAATGATGTAGTCATCGGCACCAATTTCGAGTCCCATTACGTGGTCGATTGGACTGTCTTTCGCCGTTAAAAACATAATAGGGTTATTGTAAAATGACTTGATTTCACGGCATATCGTGTAACCGTCTTTGTTTGGCAGCATTATATCTAATATAACCAAGTCAGGGTTCACACTTTTAATGGTCTGCACGGCCATTTCACCTGACTGTAATAAGGTGACGTCGAAGCCGTGTTGTTGTAAAAAGCTTTTCACTAAATGTGCAAGTCTTGCATCATCTTCTACTAATACAATTTTTTTCATTAGAAAATACTCCACCTTGGACGTAGTCTTCGACGTTTGTTTTTGACGGCGCTGACTCGGATTTCAGTAGACACCAACGTTTGGTTGGTGTCGGTTTTTAGGGTGAACGGTGTTGGCGACGCCAACGTGATATTCGTTACATAAAAAGCGTAATTATCGCTATTCCAGCAATCAAGTCGTTCATTACCTTGATACAAACAAAGCTTATTTGATAAATCGTCCGGCCAGGTAATGGTCACAATTAAGTCGCAGGGCTGATCCGGGTAAGTCGTGATGCAATGAGTCGGTGTAATAGAAGATGCATTGGGGTCGATAATGGCAACCTCGTCCTCCACCTTTGAGTGGTCGGCAAAAGATAACGGCGAGAAGGCAATAAAAGAAGCCAAAAGCCAAACACGAAAAAAGCTTGGCTTGAGTGCCAACATCCTTGCTGCTTTACTCTCGAGAGAGTAATGAAATCCTTGTACGAACACTCGACTAAAAATCATAGGTTAGTCCCATGAAAAAAGTGACCGCATATCGGTGTTCCGTTCTCGGGCTAAAGTAAATTGGATTAGCCAATCGCTCCGTTTTCAAAAACAGCACCATACGCCAGTCTTCAAAAGCAGGGCGAGTTAGATATACAGATGCGTGAGGGTTTATGCTATGGGAGGTATCATAATAAAAAACCGGGTTGGAGTTGTGTCTTTCATCAACGCCAAAAAAGTATTGGGTTGTTTCTTGGTCGTAATATGTCAAACCCAAGTTGAGCTGGCCCTTCCATTTTTCTGAGCTTAGCACCCCTTTGCTTTTTTGGTCCAGCATGGAGCGAGACCATTCAATTTCAATACGTTGACCGTTATGCACATTCGTCACATCGGTGAAGGCTTCGATTGTTAAAAGTTGATCAGGGTTGATGAACCAATTCCAACGAATACCTGCGTCAAAAGACCAGTCGGGCTTTGGAAGAACCATGTCCTGATTATTAAGATCATATCGTTTTATCACATCTTGGATAGTGATATTCGGTGGTAAACGAATCCCATCTTCATCATCTTGTGGGCTAGGTGTGTCCAGTTTGTTGTCGAACTCTTCGGTACCCAAAATTAGATTGGCAGGGTGCAAATCAAAATACTGGCCAGCAATTGGGTGGATTTCGGTTACGGCACTAAAAGAGTGGTTGTCGGTGTCCAAGAATGTGTAGCCCAAGCTGCCATTGTCAAAGTAGAAGCGTTCGCCATAAAAGCTGAATGTTGGTACAAGTAACAAGGTTTGGTCTTGGCTTCCGGTTAACGTACTTGTTCGTTTACCAAAACCTAAAGATAAAGAAATTTGCCAATCACCAACGGCGATGTATTCAGACAACTTATCTGAAAGAGGCGTTTCTTTTTGTTCTAGGTCCTTATTGGTTATTTGAGTCGTTTGGCTAGTGGCAAAATGACTTGTAAAAACCAAAGCTAAGCCAATGATTAATATAAAATAACGGAACATAAATTAGAATTCAAAAGTGAGTTGAATCTAATCTATCAATGTTTTTTGAATGGCAAAAGGTGAAGTTACAAATTATAACAATTAAAAGGCCTAGCAGATGCCAGGCCTCGAAGTTTTGGTTGTGATATTAACGACAGATTTAATGAAAATTATAAATCTGATGAGTTAGTGATCAGAACTGGTAGCGCGCATTTGCATAGATGAATCGGCCATCTAAGCTGTATGGCGTAAATGCACTGTAAGTGAAGATTTGATTAAAGTTACTAAAACCAATATTGCTTACAGTATCTTGTGGATATTGGTCAAAGATATTGTTTGCACCTAATGCAAACTTCCAACTTTCATTAAGCTGATAAGCAACTTCAACGTCAGTAATCCATTTAGCGGCAATGACTTCGTCATTGTCTGGGTTACTCGAAACGTCAACCACATCACCGTAGCGTGTCGCTCTAAGTGTTGTAGTCCACTCGTCCAAGCGCCAAGTCGCAGATAAGTTTAGCTTGTTGTCAGGTGTACCTTCTTCAAATCGAGCAATTTCACGACGGGCAAAATATTGATAGCTTTCACCTAAGACCGCTAATTCAGCTGGATTTTCTTTAACGTGCGTTACTTTCGTTTCATTAATATTGGCCGCGGCGCTTAAGTTCATTTCACCAAAGTCGGCAAGGTCTAAGCGATATGTCGCGACGATATCCATGCCTTTGGTTTCAGAGTCAATGGCATTGGTAAAGTAGCGAACGCGTTGAGTATTAAACTCTCCAGCTTGTTGTAGAATCGCTTCAACGGCATCACCGCTCAAGTTTTCTGATAATACGATGCGATCGTCGATTTCAATTTGATAAGCGTCAAACGTTAAACTGAAATCACCCGACGTATAGATAAAACCAGCGGTCATATTAACCGACTCTTCTGCCTCTAATTGGCGTGCGCCAAGTGCTTGTGCAGCCGGCTCACTTACTGGGAACAGGCCAACTTCACTCGGAATACCATTTTCAAATACGGTGCTGATCGATTTGTAAGAGGTCTGCGCTAATGATGGTGCTCTAAAGCCAGTGCTGATTGCGCCGCGTAAACTAAAGTCATCATTGATGATGTAACGCGTGGCAAGTTTGCTGGTAAAGGTGCTTCCAAAGTCACTGTAATCTTCAAAGCGTCCGGCCAGCACAACATTCCACTCGTCCGTTAAGTAAGTATCAAACTCGGCAAAAAGAGCCGTATTGTGACGCGATTGATCAGTTGCACTGTCAGGTGAAAAACCGGATAAAACTTGGGCTCCACCGGCGGCTATAGGATTGCCTGTGTCATCAAGTACCGTAATGTAAGACGCTTCTTCACCTGCTTTAATTTGGTAATTTTCTGAACGGTATTCTAGACCAATCGTTACATAAACATCTTCAGGTAAACCAAAGTCGAAGACGTTGCTGGCATCGGCATTAAAAAGCCATTGCTCGTAAACTAAGGCTCCATTGTCGAACTCTGTCGGACTGTTTGCACCTAATGACGTGTTAAGACTATTTACAACGCCAAAACCAAAGTCGTTTTGGCCATAGTTAGTACTTACATCAAATGCCCAAGTGTCGATTTCACCTTCTACACCAATAGCAAAAGAGTAATCTTTTACGTCAGTAGCAATTTGTGGCAAAAAGCCATTTGGATAAATACTCGGAACGTTACGAGAGTCTTTCGCACGACGGTAAAAACCGCCAGAATTGCCTTCACGCTCAGAATAGCTACCAAACGAGTACAATTGCATATTGTTTTCAAGCTCGTAACCCAGGTTATAAAACAAGGCGAAGTCTTCTATGTCCGCTTTACCAAATCTGTGGTTATAGCGGTCAAACGTGAGTTCTCTCGGGTCTAAATTGCCGTTCTCGTCACGTTCAAACTGTTCACGCTCATCAATACCAGAACGGTTGGTTGGTTCGTTGTTACGCATTTCTAAAGAGACATTAACAAAACCACGGTCCGAAAGGTTAAACCCAGAGTTAGCACTAATAGTACGTGTTTGACCGTCTGTTAACGTGCGATCACTGCCTTTGTCAAAGGCTAAGTTACCGTCGTTTTCGATTGACGTGTTAAGTAGCTGGGCAGAACCTGCCATTTGGGTGTCGTATTGACCATAGGTCACATTGATACTTCCGCCATCACTTGTATCTTTAAGAACAATATTGATCACGCCGGCAATAGCATCAGAACCATACTGTGCAGCGGCACCGTCGCGAAGGACTTCGACACGCTTAATTGCTGATGCTGGGATCATGTTTAAGTCAACAGCCGATGAGCCACGCCCAACGGTACCGCCTAAGTTTAAAAGGGCACCTGAATGACGGCGCTTACCGTTAATTAAAACTAGTGTGTGATCTGGTGCTAGACCTCTAAGTACTGCTGGACGTGCGTGATCCGTGCCATCTGCAAGGGTTGCACTCGGATAATTGAAACTTGGTACTAAGGCGTTAAGGACCTGACTGATCTCGAGTTGGCCTGTACTGGTCATGTTTTCGCTGGTGATGACATCGACTGGCACAGTGCTTTCTGCAACGGTGCGTAAGCTACGACGAGTACCTGTAATCGAAATAACCTCAACATTCTCTAGCTTAGCGTTGTCAGCAGTGTTGTCCTGCTCGGCTGCCAAACTTGGTACCGAGAAACCTAATGCGGCCATAACCGCAGTCGTGACCAAAAGTGGCTTTGAACTGAATATAGATGAAGGACGAAGTGTTAGCATTCAATTGACCTTTTAGCTTTTCCAAAAAATTAGGGCGCGGATATTACCTAACGATTCAGTCTAGCTAAAAGATCCTAATTAACTAATTTATACCAAAATATGCAGTTGAAAACGGTTGTGTTGTACATATGCAACTGTTTTGTTTAACCAAGAGACAGCAGTTGGATAAGAAGTCGACTGTTTGCCAAATTACATGGTTTGTATTGATACTTTATTTAAGGTCTGGTCGATGGATAGCTCGAGTTCATGGGTCTTACCGCAGGCATTTACGCGCCAGTGCTCTCTGTGTTGAGTGCTCGGTGTTAGCGCCTCATCGGCATCGCCTTTGGCGGGAAGAAGCTTTATTAATTTAGAGTGTTCAACTTGAGAACATCCATTGTTTTCGTTTATGTAAGATTTGACACTGTGTTGAGCAAGGCCTTGCAAAGCGTTGTGTTCGCTAGAAGGAGTAATATTACAAGCTGTAAGATTCACACAAGAAAGACATACAAATGAGAGGGTTAGTTTTTTCATAATCCATCCTTAGATTTAAATAACCGAGCCTGATGTTACTTTGATGGCTTCGAACTTACCACCTTATTTTTGTAAGAAAATACGAAAGTGATTGTCTTTGTTTTAATTCAGGTCTAAACTTTCAGAAAATACTGAAAGTTTGAAAGGTAAAGCGATGCAAATGTCTTCAATGGTTACTTCAGCGGTTATGCATTTTGGTGAAATGGGCTCTCGATGGGGGTTCAATAGAACTGTCGGTCAAATGTTGGCACTTATTGTTTTACATGATGAGCCTGTGTCGGCACAAGATATTGCCGATGCGTTAAATATCTCTCGAGGCAATGTCAGTATGGGCTTGAAAGAGCTTCAATCTTGGCGTTTGATTCGATTACATACCATTGTTGGAGAGCGAAAAGAGTTCTTTGTGCCGGCTGGAACGATTTGGCAGTTAGCCAATCGCGTGTTTGAAGAACGTCGCAAGCGTGAAATTGACCCAACGATGAGCCTATTACGAGACTTATTACTCGATAAGGCGGACAACCAACAAGAAATCAAAGCACAACAAACTCTCACCGAAATTCATGACCTACTTGAAAACGTTACGACTTGGTCACAAGAATTGCAGAATCTAGGGCCGGATAAACTCAATACGTTAATGAAACTCGGTTCAGGTGTCGGCAAGGTCCTCGACTTAAAAGACAAACTTACTCCAGCTAAAAAGAAAGCCGAACTTTAAAAAGAGGTTTGTATGGACGTTTTTATTCTCTCTCGTATTCAATTCGCATTGAACATCAGTTTTCATATTTTGTTCCCGACGATCACCATCGCGCTTGGCTGGTTTTTGTTTTATTTCAAATTACGTCATGACTTAAGTGGTCATCCTGTGTGGATGCGAATCTATCGATTTTGGGTAAAAGTGTTCGCATTGACTTTTGCATTAGGTGTTGTCAGTGGTGTCACTATGTCATTTCAATTTGGCACTAATTGGCCAGGTTTTATGGAGAAAGTAGGAAACGTCGCGGGACCGTTATTAGGTTATGAAGTCTTAACTGCGTTCTTTTTAGAGGCGACTTTTTTGGGCATCATGCTATTTGGTATAAACCGAGTTCCCGCTTGGCTCCACACGGTATCGGCATTGATTGTCGCCATCGGCACCACCATTTCAGCATTTTGGATTTTGTCATTAAACAGTTGGATGCACACACCACAAGGCCATGAGATTATTGATGGTATTGTCCATGCGGTCGATTGGTCTGCGATAATTTTTAATCCGTCTTTTCCTTACCGATTAGCCCACATGTTGTTAGCTTCAGGGTTAACCGCTTGTTTCCTAATTGCCGGTCTATCAGCCTATCGACTGCTCAAAGGTGATGACAAATTGGCGCCAAAATTAGCCCTAAAAACGGCGATGTATACGGCTGCTATATTAGTGCCATTACAAATATTTGCAGGCGATTTACACGGGCTTAATACCTTAAAGCACCAGCCTCAAAAAGTCGCTGCGATGGAAGGCGTATGGGAAACGGAAAAAGGCGCGCCATTGTTACTGTTCGCTCTGGTGGATGAAGAGGCTCGGACCAATCACTTTGAAATTGGTATTCCTAAAGGAGCGAGTTTAATTTTGACCCATGATCTGGATGGTGAAATCAAAGGCTTAAATGAGTTTGTTGGAGAACACCCTCCCGTAGGTCCTGTATTTTACAGCTTTCGCATTATGGTGGGATTAGGCTTGTTAATGCTTATCTTTGCTTGGGTGAGTAGTATTCAATTGGCCAAAAATGGCAATACCACAACGTGGATGCAAAAGGGTCTATTAGCCATGACATTTAGTGGTTGGGTTGCGACCTTAGCAGGGTGGTATGTAACTGAAGTCGGCCGACAACCATATTTAGTTTCTGGTGTATTAAAAACGTCGGACGCTGTGACCCAGTTACCGGCTAGTAATGTTGGCTTTTCACTTACGCTGTATGCCATTGTTTATGTGGTCTTGTTAGTCGCCTACATAAAAACACTATTTTTGATGTGTCAGCGCTCTGTTGAAATAGAAGAGATCAGCGAAGAAGAGCGAGAGCAAGCACGAAAATACAAAGCGCGCGTAGCGTCGGCGTAAAAGGAGTAAATCATGGGATTAGAAACAATATCTGAGTCTACATTGGCAGTGATTTACATTGGCCTACTTGGTTTGGCTGTGCTCCTGTACGCGATTTTGGATGGCTATGATTTAGGTGTCGGCGTGCTGTTACCGAGTGACAACCAAGATCAGCGTGATCAAATGATTTCTTCCATTGGTCCTTATTGGGATGCCAATGAGACCTGGCTAGTACTTGCGGTTGGCCTCATGTTGATTGCTTTTCCAAGCGCACACAGTGTGATCTTACAAGCCTTGTATATTCCTGCCACCATCATGTTGATTGGACTGATATTACGTGGTGTGTCGTTTGATTTTAGAGCCAAGGTAAAACAAGGCCAAAAAGCCAGGTGGGATGTGTCTTTTAAAGTAGGTTCATTCATTACGACATTGGCGCAGGGTTATATGTTGGGTTTGTATGTGACGGGCCTACAAACCGACTGGTGGGCACATTTATTTGCAGTTTTATCAGCATTTGGCGTGACTGCTGCTTATGCGTTTATCGGTGCTTGTTGGTTGATAGTGAAGGCAGAAGGTGAATTGCAACAGCGCGCAATAAAATGGGCAAGAACGCTTATTTGGGTGTTAGCTGGTGGGATTATTGCGGTGAGTATCGCTAATTTAGGCTTGCATGACTTTGTCAATAAATTATGGCTATCTGCCCCTTTGGGTTATGTATTAGGAATGATTCCATTGCTTTGTTTTGCGCTGTTATTAATTTGCGGCGTTGTGCTCAAGCGTATGTCGAAAGAGATAAAAAGCCCCTCGACAAGCCAGGCAAGCCAAACAAGCTCGGAAGAACAGCAGGAAAGCAGCGATGTTCAAACTGATAATGTCAAACAAGGTGAGTGGCTACCAATGCTTATTGCCGTTTGTGTATTTGTCTTGAGTTTTGCGGCCTTAGCGATGAGCTATTTTCCGTTTGCGGTCCCTGGCCAACTAACCATTTATGAGTCATTGAGTGCGCCAGAGTCGCTGCGATTTTTATTAGTCGGAGTTATCTTTGTTGTGCCATGTATTTTGGCCTATACCGTGATGGTTTATCGGATATTCTCAGGTAAGTCAGAGCCTTTGCGTTACTATTAAAAGTCACTAACTGGGTTTTTTGTATGACAAAGGAAAGTTCCTGACATTAAATGCTACAAATAGCAGCTATAAAAATAAAGGCGGCAAGCCATTTGGGCTTGCCGTAAGTATTAAATATTAATGTATAAAAGGGCTAGGCCGGGCCGTATTTATATTCCCGGCTTTAACAAAAACTGATATAAAACGTCGATGTTTTGTTCTAGCTGGCTTTGTAGTCGCTCTTTCATGACCGGAAACAGTGCATCGGCGCGATCAAATTTAGTGTGCCAAATTTCACCCCAGTATCTTTCCTTGAACTGATTACAGGCCGTTAATTTTTCTTCATTTAAACAAGTCCAATAGGCTTTGTCAGCGACTTGCGAATAACCGTCGTTGCCGCGTTTTCCTTTAATCGTAAAGTTAGTCGCTTCAATATAAGCAATAGGAATACCGGCGCAGGCAAACGGAGAGTGATCAGACCAAGAGCCGGTTTCGCCCTCTGGATAACCTTTAAAAGGTTTGTGTAATCGATGTGCATCATCGTTGTATAAATCGATCGATACGCTGCGGATTGCCTCGCGAACATGGCTGTCATTATTGTAATTGGAGTTAGTCAAAAACTTACAGTCATATGGGACCGAATGGGCACTGTGCACATACAAATAATCGCCACCTATGATCGTGTCTAGATTGATCATGGCAATGGTATTGTCAAAGGCGATTTTTTGATGAATTGACTTATCAAGCGCGGGTTGTTTTGGATCTTTAAGAGCTTGTTGAACATAGGCCTTAGAGCCTTTAAGTCCGCGTTCTTCCGCTCCAAAGGCGACGAGTTTTACGGTATAAGGTAAGTCTTGTGTTGATAGCTTTTTGGCTAAGGTTAAAAGTGCAGACACACCTGAACCGTTATCAATTAATCCCAATGAGCCATTTTTATCCCCAACCGAGTCGTAG
Organism: Psychrosphaera sp.; assembly: GCF_982872775.1. Taxonomy (NCBI): domain Bacteria; kingdom Pseudomonadati; phylum Pseudomonadota; class Gammaproteobacteria; order Alteromonadales; family Pseudoalteromonadaceae; genus Psychrosphaera; species Psychrosphaera sp. Next base: position 131,563 of record NZ_CEYNSH010000001.1, read on the forward strand.
TGGGCACCGATGACGATCGTTTTGTCTGACGCGCCTTTAAAAGTGACCTGCAAGTTCTCAGAGCTTAGAGCCTGGTTCTTTAGCTCAAAATCAAAAGGAATGCGCGTTACTTCTAACCCTTGCGCTTGCCACTGTTCAACAATCCAGTCAGCCATCTGCTTTTCTTGAGGGGCACCTGCGGTGCGCTTGCCTTTATCTTCTATGTAATCGGCCAGCATCAAGAAATCTTGCCAAGTTTGGCTGTGAGCCATTTCAGTTGACGCTTTTTTTAGGTCTAAAACTTTTGGGTCCGGCGTATCGCTATGAGCAAAGGCTAAACAGCTACTCATTAATATCGAACCGCTCAACAAATGAATTAACTTAGGAGAAAACAAGTTGGTTAGGTTATTTAGGCGCATAGTCTTCTTTTTATTTGTCAGGTTTGGGTTAGTAACTTACCTTATTTTTGTAACGTATCGTACGTAGGTTTACAAACTTTGTTACAAACAATTGATATATTATTCGTTTATAACAAAAATTGAGCGGTAATCTTTTTTTAACCTCGTTATACTGCTGTCAAATTAAACAACATTCACGTATTAAAAGGACTTAAAATGAAATTGTCTAAATTTTGCTATGTCATTTCTATTTTACTCTTTTCCATCTCATTTTCCGCATTTAGTAAATCAGCGAAAGACCTCACTCCAATTGAGGCCTTTGCTGGTGGTGTCGATTTTGGTCAAGTAAAAATATCGCCATCTGGAAAGTATTTAAGTGTCGTAAAAGAAGTCGAAGGGCAGCGAAACCTCTTCGTTCTAACTTTATCGGACTACAAAATTATCAATATGCTTCGTTTTCCAGAAGGTGCTGAAGTCGGCAACTATTACTGGGTGAACGATGAACGAATTGTATTGAGCAAAATTTACCGCAAGCCTTGGACTGAGGTACCTACCTCCATGGGTGAACTATATGCAATTAACGCGGACGGCTCTAAAGGTAAATACCTTGCTGGTTATTTAAGTGGCGAGGCAAAACATACAAGAATAAGGAAACAAAAGGATTTAAGAGGCTTTTCTAGCGTATTAGACCTTCTGCCTGATGATCCGAACTATATCTTAGTTAGAACTCAACCATGGGTTGGAGCAAAAGATGCCACGACGGTTGTGTACAAGATGCACGTTTTAACAGGACTCCGTCGTAAAGTTGCCGCTTCTCCTATCGGTCAAGCAGGATTTTTAGCGGACAAACAAGGCAACGTTCGCGTCACAGTTTCCTCTAAAGATTCAATTAACTTACAAATGTATACGCGTGCTCCCGATAGTATTGAGTGGGAAAAATCTCCGCTGACAGATATATTTAAAAGTGCGTCACCTCTTGCGTTTGGAGACTCACCAAACGAGCTATATTTGTTAGCAAGTAAATCAGGTGAGCCAGAAGGTATTTATCTGCACAATTTAGAAACTAAGGAAACAAAAGAAATTTTTAAAGATCCTAGAGTTTCGCCAACTCAATTTTGGGTAGATAGCAACTCTCGTGATCTATATGCGGTTGAAATTGAAGACGGCTACCCAACTTATGCTTTCATTCAACCAAACCACAGTTTAGCGCTTCGTCTTAAGTCGCTTATCCAAGCACTTGGCGGCCAACAAGTGCAGTTAGTCAGTACAACTCGTGACAACAGCATGTCTATTGTTCGTGCGTTCAGTGATACTAATCCAGGCACTTATTACTTATACCGCGCGGAGGACAATAACGTTGTCTTCTTGTTTAATGGCATTCAAGCTATTAAACCTGAACTGATGTCGCCAATGAAGCCTATCGAGTTTGAAGCACGAGATGGCTTAAAGATCACTGGTTACCTAACCGTTCCAAAGGGCAAAGAAGCCAAAGATTTGCCACTTGTGGTTATGCCACACGGTGGTCCTCATGGTCCACGCGATTATTGGGGTTATGACACTAACACACAGGTATTAGCGAGTCGTGGAATAGCGGTACTGACTGTAAACTTCCGAGGTTCTGGTGGCTTTGGTAAAGACTTTGAAGAAGCGGGTTATTTAGAGTGGGGCCGCAAAATTCAATACGACATCATTGACGGTGTAAAACACGTCGTTGAGCAAGGCATCGCTGATAGTAAAAACATGTGCATCATGGGCGCGAGTTTCGGTGGCTATTCTGCATTACAAAGTGCAATATTGGAACCGGATATGTTTAAGTGTGCCATCGGTATTGTTGGGGTTTATGACTTGCCATTGTTATACAGTGAAGGTGATGTCGCAGGACGTCGCAGTGGTCAGCGTTACTTAAGCACGGTAATTGGTAAAGACGACGAAATGCTAAAAGCTTATTCTCCGTCTTACAATATCGACAAGTTAAAAGCACCTGTTCTTATTGTGCATGGTGGTGACGATCAGCGCGCCCCAATCGAGCAGGCTGAGTCATTGATCAAAGCTTTGAAAAAGGAAAATCACCCTTACACTTATGAGCTATTGGAGAATGAAGGTCATAACTTTTACAAAGCAGATAATCGCGTAAAACAGTTTAACCAAATTCTTAATTTCTTGGATAAACATTTAGAGCTGTAATCTTTAAAAGCTTAGTTATTCTTTACTCAGACAGGCCTATCGTTTAAATAGGCCTTTTTATTTAGAATATTACAGAGGAGCTTTAATGCTCCCTTCTTCCAACTCAATCACATCATCTTCTACCTGGATAAGTGATTTGTTGTGAGTCACCATGATGACCCGCATTTCATTAGTCAGTTCACGAATATAACCCATCAATTCCGCTTCTGTTTGTTTGTCTAGGGCGGAGGTTGGTTCGTCCAAAATCAACACTTGCGGCTTGCGAATAATGGCTCTAGCCAATGCAAAACGCTGTTTTTCACCACCTGAAAACTGCTGGGTATTTTCATTTATTTGCATATCAAGGTTAAAGTCGTTTTTTTCTAGCCACTTACCAAGGCCGACACGTATTAATGCCTGTTTTAGTGTTTCGTCGTCAACCTTTACAGAGTCAGTGAAGGTTCCAGAAATAGACGCAACAGAATTTCCATCTGAACCTGTCTCTTCGTTCAGCTTTAACTTATCTGTCGTCTCACACTTCTCTGTTTCTAAACCGAGCGTTAAGTTGTCTCTGACACTACCTAAGAACAAACTCGGAGATTGTTCTAACCAAGCAACGTGGTGTCTCAAAGAAGATAGGCTAACGCTAGATAGTGGCTTGCCATTAATTAAAATGGATTCAAACGTATCACTGTATAAACCTACCAGTTGCTGGATCAATGATGATTTGCCGCTGCCACTTTCACCGCTCAATACCGTTAATTTATTTGGTTTAAAGGTCCAATTGATGTCTTTTAAAATCGATTTTTCATCGACTTTATAATGCAGGTTTGAGACTTCAAGCTCATCAATACTTTGTAAAGGTTCGCCGGTTTCAAGTTGCTCAATACGCAATTGTAATAACTCGTTTAATCGCGTCGCTGCGCCAGACGCCCGATGTAAATTACTCAAAAACATACCAATGGCCATGATAGGAAAGGCCAATCCAAACAAATAAATCATAAACGCGGTGACTGTGCCTAAAGTCAAAGACCCTTCCGCCAACCAAACCGCTGAACTGGCCAAAATAGCAATCATACTGACCATTAATATCAGGTTAGAAATAGGGCCAATGAGCGCCATTACTCTTGCCTGGCGCATGGCATGAAAGTAGGCATTGTCGAGTAGTGTTTTACCGTTTTCTAACACTTCATCACTGGCATTGTGGACCTTTATCGTGGTTGAGCTTCGCAACCATTCGGTCACATTGGCGATAAGTTGTGCCTCTGCTTCCTGCATTGCCATACCGATTCCACGCATGGAGACAGCCAGTGGCGTGATCAAAAGGACACCGATTAAAATACAACTAACCAGAACTAAGGTTAGGCGCCAGTCCAAATAAAACATGATGGCAACAACCGAAACAATACTGACTAAGCCTGTCACAAAACCAATTAAGTCCTCTGCCAAAATTGATTTTACCGCCATCGAGTCATTGACCACTCGGGCACTTAACTCGGCACTGTGTTCCTGGTTTAGATCAGTTTGACGGCTGTGTAATAAATGCCTAAAGACAGAAAAGCGCAATCTAAAATTGGTCTTTTCACCTAAATAACTGCCATACCAAGCTAATAAGCCTTCAGCAATGGCAGCCGCCAATACGATAATGACTAATGTTGCGACCAATGTGTAATCAACACCTGTTGTGCTAATAGTATCAATCATGTATTTGCTAAATAGAGGTATGAATAATTCGAGCCCAGTAGCAACAAGAACCAATAAGGCCATCAACGCAAACTGCTTTTGTGATGGACGGTGTGGTTTTAATAACGACATTAGGCCTGGCTGGGCCGAGCTTTCCTTTGGATTTGTTGCGACAGATTCCTCTTGCGAGGGCTGCACTATTTGACTTTGCGTACTCATAGTTTCTCCTATACGACAGCGGATTTTCGATAAATGCCAATTGGTGACTGGTTGGTCAAAGTGTTGACCACATGGTCAATTTAGTTGGCATTCCGGTCATTGTCAATATTTTTGGTCAATAAAATGACCGCGTGGTCAAAAGTGGTTATTCTGTGCTAACATCCTAATCACTCGTTTTCTGTTACTTCTAAAGCGATTAAAAAAGAGTAAAAACGAGTAGGGAAGGCTGCAACACGCATCAATGATTCGTGATTTCACCTGCAATCTTTGCAAATAATTTGACCGACTGGTCAAACATTAAAAAATGAATTTGAGAGTAAGAATGAGCGATAAAAGAGAAAAGATTTTAGCCGTCGCAAAATCACTGTTTATAGAATTAGGTATCAATGGCACGACCATTGCCGAAATCGCTAAACAAGCTGGTATAGCAAAAGGTTCGGTATACTCTTACTTCAAATCCAAGCAGGACATTGTGATTGCGCTGATGAATCAATTGATTGAGCGAGGTCAACAACAGCTTGAAAACTTAATTAGCACATCGGGTGATAATAACGAGGCGCTAATCGAAGATTACATTCGTCAAGAACTGACGTTAATGACACAAGAACGAGCCTTAAATCAAGCAATTGCAATGGATGACTCTTTGATGATGAATGAGGATATGGTTCAGCTCATTCAATCTTATCGGCAAGAATATTACCAAAGGCAGCTACAACTCTTGCAAATCGTGTTTGGTAAGGACGTTACCCCTTGGCAAATGGACTTGTTGACGATTCTAAATGGAGCCTTTCATGAATACGGCTTGTTCATGACTCTCGACAACGCCGATATTGATGTCGATAACTGCGCCAAAATTATCGCAACGAGCCTAAAAGCAAGTTTAACGGCATTTCAAAAAGCCAACTTACAGCCGGCACTGACCGAGATTAGTATTGGCATGATTGAGACTGATCAAACTCAATCTCGACAACACAAAGCATTAAGACTGCTGACTCACATTCAATTAAAAGCTGAATCACTTTCAGCAACCCAAAAAAGTGAAGTAGATTCAACCTGTCAATTAATCGAACAAGAGTTAAATAGCGAAACACCTAACTCTACATTACTCAGAGCTTTGATAGCGAACCTTGCGCCATATGGCGAGTTACACCGCTTGAGAATTGAGTTAGCTGATGTTTTGGATGTCGCGGTTATATAAAGGCCATTTAAGCGCGACTTAAAACCTAAGTAATTACTATGCCTTTTTAACAAATTGAGCGGTAACCATCATTTCACCAATGCCGTCTACTTTGCAGTCTAGTTGGTGATCTTTACAGTCTTTTATGCGACGGATAACTGCTTTAGTACCAATTTTAATGACCATAGAGCTACCTTTTACTTTAAGGTCTTTAGCAACCGTTACTTTGTCACCCTCAGCGAGTAAAGTTCCGTTTGCGTCTTTTACTTTAAGTTGGTCTTCATCCACTTCTGCTGGATTCCACTCGTAGCCACACTCTGGGCAGATCAACATTGTTTGATCTTCATAAACGTAGCTAGACTGACAAGAAGGGCAATCAGGTAAACTCATTGAAAAACTCCAACACTAAAAATTTTATTTAATAAAACTACGCCAGGCTGCGCCAAGTCTGGACCTGAGGGAACGCTTGGTTTTTGATTCAGAGCCACTTTCCATATTCAGTCGCTCTTCTTCAGGTAATAGCCCCTCGATGACCTTATCAATGTCACTCCAACTCTCAGCGTTGATTTCTTCGAGTGGACGGTGCCACCATTTCGATTTTTTCAAATTAGCAATTTGTTCATCACTAAAGCGTTTGCGAATAACTTTAGCAGGTACACCACCAACTATTGTGTAAGGCTCAACGTCTTTAGTGACTACTGAACCTCCTGCGACAATAGCGCCATTACCAATCTTCACACCTTTTAAGATAATTGATAGTGAGCCTATCCACACGTCGTGGCCAATGATGGTTTTAGAAGGGCGCTCAAATGCTTCTTGGGTAATGCGGTCTTCATAACCAGGGAAGTGATGTTTACAGTTATAAAAAACGGGACTTGAGCTTATCCAGTCAACGGGGTGTGAAAATGCACCAATCTCGCACTTTCGGCCAATCGAACAAAATTTACCGATTTGAGTATCGGGAAATACCATTGTGCCAGAATTTAAAAAGGAAAATCGGCCGACACTCGAGCCCTTTTTAATGGTCACACTTCCCCATGTCCGAACTGGCTCGCCAAGCTTTACTGTCGGGTCTATCCATGATGCTTTACTGATAAAAGTCAAAGTGACAATCCGTTTTGCTTAATTATTATAAACGGGATTATATACCGATAGTAAAAGTGCTGGGAATACGTTTTTAAATTTAACCTTTGCTACTTTATCGGGAAAGTGGTGGGTTTTGTGTAAAGCGTTGTTTTGATCCAGAAAACTGGTCGAATAATCGTGTATGTGCTTGTTTGGAAAAGGTGTCGGTACGAGAATCGTATTGCTTAATCCAATCAATAAGCATGGCCAAATTGGCATCTTGCGCCTCTGGAGTCTCGTATTTATGTGGCTCCCATTTCCGGTTTTGAGCGTTTTGAACACATTGATTAACTGATAAATCTAGAAATACAAGCTGACTCGTAATGGGCAATACCAACTCAATTAAATCAGAATAACAACCCTCAATAACCCAATTGTCATTGCAGTTAATAAACTCATCAAGAATCTGTTTAGAATCGGCCAAGCTTTTTCGGGTCGGTGGTGAGGTGGGTAACCAGGCAATTGTATCTAGGTCTAGGTGGGCGAGCTGGAGCTGTTCTGCTTGATACTTGGCTAAAGTAGATTTACCTGATCCTGAGTTGCCAAATATTACTAACCTTGTCATCTACTTACTCCTTTATCGCTTCGCGACTTCAATTCGAATAAATTCTGGTAAATAGGAAGGAGTACAGTTTTTTGGAACGACTTCGTCTTTATACAACCCAAGCCTCTGGCCTAAATCTATGCACTGCTGACGAAACTCGGGCTCGTTGATACCAATTTGACCTGCACAAAAGTTCATCGCCCATTGAATTTTAGGCTCAGCATTCTCCATGTGTTTTTCCAAATACTGTAATAGATCCACACTATTATTCGGAGGCGTTTTACCTGTCCAGCGAAGCCGAGCCTGATGGTACCAAAACAAACGTTGAAGCACGGGAGCGCTGTGTTGTTGCCAGGTCGATATAAGCGCGGTGAGGGTTTTATCTTTCATCAGTTGATTAGCTAACAGCCAGTCAGCTAGTTGATTTGCCTCTGCTTCATCATGTTCGTTTATGTCGTTAGCGATACGGTCAATGTCGGCAGAGGTTAATTGTTTTTTATCAAAAATAAGCACGGCTAAAAGGCGAGGATAATAAGAGCCAGAGGCCCAAAGGGATTGTGCTAGTGAATGATCTTTTTTTATCAACGCTGCACGTTTTTTGATGTCACCCATTTTGATGTTGTCAGCATGAAGTTCAGCAAGGAGTTCATCAAGTTGAGGGTGCTTATTATCTGTCATAATTCGTTCCAAAAGCTAAGTAGCCAGGGCTATTCGTGGTACTTTCGAATAACGGCGACTTTACCGCCTTCCATTTCAAGCACTTCCATCATGGTATTGGCGTACTCGATTTCTTGTTTGCTTTGCGGATGAATTCCTTTCGCGTAGTTTTTATATCGAATCGCCACGGCCGAGTGATTAAATGCAAAAACATCCAATAATTCTGCTTCATATTTGTCGTGCGCTCCAAGATAAAAGGTCATGCCTTCTCTCATGTCGGCTTTGCCAGTCGGAACACGTGAGTCGTCAGTAACCCAAGGAAGGTGAGAGTGGCCAATATCGTCAGTTAACAGAGATAGATATTCTTCTAGTTCTTTTTCCGTTGCACCTGGCTGTTGAGTCGCGGTCATTTTGTCAAAGTAGAGTTGCGCAAAGGCTTTTAGGTCAATTTTTTTGTCGTTCGCCATTGCCGTAGAGGCAAAAAACAAGGCAAGTGAAAGAAGTATCAATTGTTTCATAAGAATTCCTTTTTCAGTTCTTAACTTACTAACATACTTGAGTTTATTTATTAGTCAAAATTCCTGTTAGTCCAGTTGGTAATTGAACGTATAAAAATGACCGCCATCTTGTTGGGTAATTGATAAGTCGCCTGTTATGCCTTCTAACTCGCCACTTCCTGAGCCTTCGACAACACTAACTTTTAGCTCATGTGTTGAAGCTGACATAGTGCCAATATGAAACAAAGTGAAAGAGCCTTTTTTGCCTTCTAATGTGCCAGAAAACTCTTCAATCGCAGAGTAAACAGAAGCGCCACCTTCAGTACGTTTACTGATCATTTGACCAACACCAGTGCCTTCCAATTCACCGCTGTATTTTTTATCGATTAACATTCGTCCAGCAGGTGCCTGAGCATCTTGTTGCGGTTCTAGGTTGATATCAAAACTTCCAGATACTGACATTGTGTTTCCTTTTTTTATTTTTGTTTTAACGTATGTGAGATTGGGGAGTGCTTAACCATTGCCACTGTTGCCATGTACCAGTGA
>NZ_CEYNSH010000002.1:0-9191 GCF_982872775.1 Psychrosphaera sp.
TTAAAAATAAACCTTTTATTTCAAATTGTTATATACAAAAAAGGAATTAGATCTAATTATATATTTCCAACATTTACCTTATTATTGGAATAAGATTCTCCACTAGAGCATTGATAATAGAACGTAGATAAATCTTCAAACATACCGATATAGTCTTAACGTTGATCTTTGCATAATCACGGTAAACTATGATTTTATAAATGTGGCAAAGCTAATACTCAAATCTTCTATTTACAGGCGCAGTTATTTTGCAAATTCCATACTAATCCTGCATTTTATTTAAACAATCAAAACTCAACATAATTTTAAGTAAAATCAAGGAGGCAAAGTGCCATATCCGCCAAGCGAGTTTCATCAACAAATTTGGAGAGGTCACATAACCTAAGGTTGTGAGAACGCTACAGGAGCAATAATTCAAGAAGTCTAAAGATTTACCCCAAATTTCTAGAATTTAGGGTTTCTGAAAAACAAATTGAAAACTTAATGCATATTTTTTCAGAGCACATGGGCAAAGAGAATCATAAAGCTGGATACAGCCCTACGTTTGAATTTTAAATAGACTAATAGCACCTTGCCAATAAGCACTAAAATTCAAAATTAAGCAATGGAGTGTTATCACGTTGAATATAAAGCTAATTTAAAGTTAGAAAATGGCGCTCCCGGCAGGAATCGAACCTGTGACTCATCCTCCGGAGTAAGAATCGACCAATTTTAGATAAAAATCCGGTGAATTTTACGTAGTCAATTAACTGATTTCCGAATCGTGAAAGCTAGTCCAACTGAATATCAATAATCTCAACCACAAATTCTGTGTCATCACTACTTACCGTCAACTTTAACCCTAACCTGTTCGCGACTAGTTTTTTATACTGATGCTTTTCAGCTATTTGCAGCCAGTCGAAAAAGTCGGCCAATAGTCGCAATAACAAACCCACAAAGCCTGACGCTTTCAAAACATGAAATGCCTGATCAGAAATATCCCAATGGCTATGATCGACTGGTAAGGCTGCGCTATCAATTTCATCATTTCGCCAGTAGGTAAGTTGAAACGATTGCGCTTTTAAGTCGTCGGAAAACTGCTCGCGCAACTGTTGCAATCGCAGCGACAAAAACTGCTCACTTTGTTCAGATAGTTTCGTCATATGTAGATACCTTTCTGTTTTTCTTGTACTTTACATTTTCGTGCGACATATTATGTCGCCACATGTCATAAACTGCATGGAACATCATTTAAGAGCAGGTTCGCGCCATATTCGTATGGCGTTTAGGTCATAAAGGAGAGGCATATCAAAGTTGGCATATTTTGGTTTTACCAACACCACCTTATTGCAAAATCGGTCGAATCATCTTCGTTAGTCATGGACTCGATGGGTCTAATCGATAGTCCATTTCAACATGTCACGGAATGGGAGCAGCGACAGGTATATATGCCGCACTTTCCTGAACTTAATAGCAGCGAATATCAAGAAGTTCCTCGCGGTCGAGTAGTCTATTCCGCAACGAAACAGCGTGCGATTGTTTATATGGATCGTTCGATCTTTAATGACGCCTACAAGCAGAAAATCAAAACACACTTCGACTTGTTAAATTGTAAGGTAAGTTGGAAAGCCGATCCGCATTATCGGATTTTTGGTAACGCTGATCATTCCGTGGAGAAACAAGATGCCAGCTAAAGCAACGACGACATTGCATCGAATTTTAGAAATGCTAAAAGTCATTCCGGTTTATCCTCGGTTTGTATTGTCTAAAGACGTCTGCAATCACTTAACATCAATTGGAGCAGGTGTTTCAAAGCGCACGGTGGAACGCGATCTGATGTCACTAACTGAGGTGTTGGGCCTTACCTTTGGGGATTCGCCAGAGGGCTACAAATGGTCATTTGCCTATGATTCGCCCTACCAATTTATTCCTGCAATAAGCTCAGAAGAAGCGTTATCCCTAAAGTTAGTGCAACAACATTTAAAGATGTTTCTACCAAGTGCAACATTTGAGAAGCTCAACGCGCTGTTTAAGAAGTCAGATGATGTACTGAAACGCGACAACGATACACAACAATGGCCGAGTTTAGTGCAGACCATGCCGCCGTCCTTTACACCGATCCCTAACGAAATAAATCAGACAATCATCGACAATGTCTATACCGCGCTTATGCAAAAGCGTTTACTGGAAATAGCTTACGCAAATAAGCCAAAGACATACACAATCAAGCCCTTAGGTGTGGTAATTAGGGACAAAAAGCTCGTTCTGGTTTGCAAATTTGGTGGGTTTGATGATGTGAGAAATATCTTGGTGCATAGAATCGACAATTCTTCACTGCTTGATGAGCGCTTTTCTGACCACATCGATATGGATAAATATGTCAGCAATCAAGCGACCGCCGTGCTGTTATCAAAACAAAAAATCGACGTAGAACTGCATGTGAAGAGTTACGTCAAACAGCTACTTCAAGAAAGCAGCCTTGACGATTCACAACGCAGTGAAGACTTGGATGACACTTGGCTAAAAGTCACCATGTCAGTGATGCACACTGTTGAGCTTGAAAACTGGCTGTTAAGCCAACTGCAAAATATCAAGATTGTTGGCCCCGCAGTGTTAAAAGAGCGGGTGTTGAAAAAAGCGTTGGATGGCTTGGCGATGAACCAGTGACTCACCGCTAAGCCTTACCCGAGATTAAATCAGAATCTGCTTGCGATAATGCTTTTCTTTCAATGAGAACCTCAGCCAATGTCTGATCCAGTTTGTTAGTAAGGTTTGCCTTCTTTACCTTTTTGGACAGGCTATTATGAGTTGGCTTCAGTAATTCCATCATCAATTTTTCTATCGGGCGAGCTAGTTTAGGTGACAATCCAAGTGTTGGTAGCAAAAGCAGTTTATGTCTCTTTAAACTCACGACACCATCGTAAAAATGCCTATGATTTAATTTGATTTTTTTGTCTTTAGCTTTAAACATTTTATCTACACTGCGTCGCAAAAAGGTATTAAACCGTGATAATGGCGTTAAGCCAAAATGCAAACCAATACGAGAAGCGAAGTGGCTTGTGTCACACTTTCCGACATATAAGCAGCCCAATTTATTTGCTTTACTCAACTCACCATTTTGTGTGGTTGCTTCGACACTAAGTTTGCTTGTATTGGCGCTCTCGAAAAACATGTAAACGCCATGACGCAATTCTTTGCCAGAGTTTTCATCAATTAGAAGATCATAAAACTTGAGTGATTCGAGCTCCTGTTTGGGATTGTTTTCAATCGCCGTAACTAACTCTCGCAACGGCTTATGCATGTAGTCTTTTAGATATATTGGTTGCATTAGCGCTTACGAGCCTTGTTTCTATCCGCACGGATCACAAACTTATCCGGCCAAAGGTTGAGGACTTCCTCCTGCCAATTTTCATCAACGGACCCGTTTGCATTTAGTCTCAACCAATATGGCCAATACTTTTTAACGGACTTGCCATTTTTGCTTAATTCAACTGGTTGAAATCGTTTAAGGTAATATTCACCATTGAGTTCAACCCTGTCATTTGAGTTGGCATCTGGATACGCTTCGTGTAATTCATCCATGGTCTGCTCTAGGAGCGTGTAAGGCATGTCACCATTTGACTTAAGCTGTCGTGACAATAAAGCTTTTTCCATGATTAGTGACTTTCGCTCTGCAACCAGTTTTTTGATTAAGCTGCCCTCTGGAAAATTGAAGTCTTCGTATTTAAGCATTTCGTTGTCAATTTCCGTATCTAGCTGCTCGATTCGAGAGGTCATAACATCGAATTTTTCCAATTCCTGCATCGTGCGGTTTTCCCTTTATTGAGGTTAAATTTTTAATGCTTAATTAGCTGATTTAATTTCTGGTAAATCTTCACCATTGCCAACGTATCGAGGCAACAATAGGCTAATAAGTCTTTTCGTATTTTTGCGCGTTCTGTTTTGTCTTTAAGTCTTGGCAAAGACGCGAAAGTATCCATCGCCATTCCACCATTTTGAATTTCCAGTTGCTTGTAATCTAACTCGGGATCGTTTGGAAACATCGCTGGTAAAATGGCCTTGATTGAGAACGAACCGTGAAATTCTGGGTGGTAAAAACCGAGTTTTCTGAACGGCTCAATTAAGTCGACAAATCTCGGAATGAGCGCCAGCAAAGCATCTGCATATTGCGGAGTGTCCGCCGCTAATTCGCGGATGCGACTAATTTCAAAACTCTGATTAAACGCCATGATTGAACCGGATTTTGGTATGTCCCGCAACATGGCTTCTGCGATGGCGGTTCTGGGATCATTATGTTCATCAGCCAAAAACTCTTTATGCTGCAAGTCACCGCCCTTTTGTTCAATGTGTAACGAGTATTGAAATGGCATTTGTTGATAAGGTCGCTGACCGTCGAATCTGGGCACAGCTTCGTTATAGGTTTCGAAATCGAAATGACTAATTGGAAACTCGACTTTATTGATGAAGGCGGCCAGCTTTTTTCGGTCGATATGTGTAGTTTGGTTTAAATACGTATCAACTTGTAACCTTTGGGTTTTGTTGAGTTTGAGGCGTGCTTTGGCTTGTTCATAAGTCACCACGCCATAATGAAAATGACGATACTTTTTGGCTTTTTTCAGTCGATACAGATTAAAAACATTGGGCTTGCTAATATCGCGTCGACAGTATTTCGAGAAATCGCACGGGTATGGGTTAGAACAATGCAGACCAATGTCGATTAGCGGCTCATCCGTTTGCGTTTTTATCGTTTTTAATTGTTCGATTCGGGCGATTAGATTTGACTCAGACTCTCGTACTTGCTCAGTAATATCGGCAATGCAATACAGTTGTTTTAAGTCCAAGTCGCCCATGCGCCTGTACTGGTTGTTGACGTAAATTATATTTATGGAGGCAATCTCCAGTTGCTCTTTCACCGCCGAATATTGGCAGGCCGCGTCTTGTATATAAATGTTTTTGACTTTGGTTGAGCCTTTAACTTCGAAGATGTGCCAGCCCCGCGCGTCTTTGTGCAAGATATCGATGCTGGCAAACACGCTGTTGCCTTTAAAGGTGGCTTCATAAATGGTGTGATGGTCTTGCTCAAGCAAGGTTTGGGTATCACGACACATTTGCGCTAAATTACCACTTTGATATTCAACCAAACTGCCATCAGGGAATAAGCCTTGAGCTAATTCGCCAATGCTTGTGCCTTGCTCAAACCGGCCTTCAACTTTATCAGGAAGCTGACGCTCTTCGGGTTTATGCGTTTTTAGCCATAATGATTTTTCGCATTGAAGGCCGCGCATTATCTGCGATTTACTTAACATGACAACTGGCTCAAGATTCAATCTGCTTTACGTCAACTTGAAAGTCGAAAGCTTGTTGCTCCAAGTCACACTCTTTCATTTCTTTAAACCACACATAGTTTTTTGGGTCCCAACGAAAGCCCTTGTCTTTTGCGAGGTGTCGCTCTTCCTTAGAGACTTTGGCTATCACTTTAATTTGTGGTGAATGGGCGCGTTTAATTATCTCTTGCCAATCATAGTTGCTGCAGACTTTTAGCATTGTCAGCACATCAAATTGAGCTCGATGCGCGAACGGATTCAAAAAGTCATGCTCGGCCGCTAAATAGGTTAACTTTTTGGTACCACCCTTGAATGGCACGTCAAACATAGTATCTATCCAAGGTAACTTGATCTTGAGATCATGCCTTTTGAGCGCTTTTTCAAGAAAGGGTCTATCAAAGCTATTGCCATTATGTGCAACTATGTATTGGCACTTTTCAGCCAGCTTCACAAACTCCACCAGCGCGTCTTTTTCTTCGAGTCCAAACTCTGTTAAGTCAGCGTCAGATATACCAGTGATGTTAACTATGTTTTTTTCTAAAGGAAGCTTGAGGGGCTGCACAACCAGGTGATTGAGCATTGCGGCCGGCTTATTTAGTTCGGTATTCCAAACAACTGCACCAATTTCAATGATTTCATCGTTTTCTAATGAAAGCCCGGTTGTTTCTAAGTCTATTCCAAGTACGTACATTGCTATTCCTTATTATCTAGTCCTAGTATCAATGGGTTACAGATCTAGTTCAATACACAAATCAGAATTAATTCGGTTTGTTTCACAAAGCCACTTTTTAATGATTGTCAGCGCGCAGGCTGATGGCGCCTTATTACAAACACCTTTTATTTCATTAACCACCCAAACATTGCAAACTGGCGTTTCGGTCACAGAAAAGATCACAGGCTCTTGGTAGTTGATTTGAAAAAAGTTAATGGCGTTGAGATAAGCATTATCGGCCTGACTATCAAGACAATTGTGCATAACCTCAGACGCGGCAAACAACTCATCTTCCGTATCCAAATAGGCAATTTCGGGAAAGCCATCTGGCAACTCAAAATGCGGCCACGGAAATACGCGCTGTTGGTTTTGAGGTTTCACATTGGTTGTCTCGTCTAAAGCACTTGGGAGCATGGCCAAGATCAGATCCAGTACTTTCATATCGATAGTTCCGCTCGGCGCAGAGTCTAGGTCCTCTGCTAGGCCCTCTTCTAAGCCGGCAACTGTGTCTTTGATCTTATCTTTAATAAAGCGATGCTGTTTTCGTTCTAATTGTTGAAAACGATGCAAAAACGCGAATGAGAATCGTAGCGGATGATTGGCCAGCAGGCGCACCACGCTATAGTCAATGCAAGGCAGATGGCGCAACGTATTGAGAGAAGTTTGGTTAGTAATAATTTGCTTTAGGTGCAGGAAAAAAGTCACGTCGACCTCACTCATATCAACCTTGCGAAGCAGCTTTACCGTCTGTTTGGTACTCGGGAAATCCAGCCATCTCAGGATGTCACATTGCGACTTGCCTGGTTGCAGTAAAGCACGAATCGAACGAAAATGATTTTTCACAGGTTGAGTTTTAAACGCCCACGAAGACGCCAACATCCAAGCTAGCGCAGGTGTTGATTGATATAGCTCAACCGCCTTTTCACCACACCTGGCAAATAACGCCAGTAAATGCCACTGCCTAGTGCCAACGTCTTTTATAAGCGTGAGTAATTCGGGTGGCACCAGGGCCAAATAGCGGATCAGGGGGTGTGGCTGGCATTCATGCTCAACATCTTGCGCATACAAGTCGTTCAAATCGCAACGATGACACACAGCTTGATTCATTTCATTAGGAATGTCGCGCTCGCCAAAGGCAAACTTAGGACGAAGTGCCTGCCAGCCTTTGGTTTTCGTTTTGCGATACGCGGTCATGTGCGGCCACGACCTCATCACGGTAACACCGTGTTTATTAAACACATAATATTTGTTATCGCGAAAAGTATGACCAGGTATAAAGTGTTTCATAGTTGCCTCTTAGTTTGAGGCTAGTGAAACAATTAACAGCGACAAAACGTGTCGCTTTTAAATTTTCAGGGTAAATTATTTAAATGGCGCTCCCGGCAGGAATCGAACCTGCGACTCATCCTCCGGAGGGACGCGTGATATCCACTTCACCACGGGAGCGTGTATCTGGTGTGGAGATTGGAATCATACTCGGTAATGATTGGGCCGTCTACAAAGTCACTGATGGGCGGCGTTTTTTTGTTCAAAAATAATTGTTTAAAAAATATCAGCCTATAGGTAGGATGAAAAATACAAAATCTACTATATTAATCAATTAACCAAGTTTATTTCTGTTAGGAGAAGACCATGTCGTTAATGACAGTCGATCAAGTTGCTGAATATTTGGGTGTTAAAGACGTTCGAGTTATTCGTTTAGAACGTGAACATTTGCTTAACGCTGCGGATAAAGACGCTGAAGGCAACCCACTTTTTGATAAAGCCGACGTTGAAAAATACAAAGAAATCGCGTCACGCCTCGGCGGTATTTAACTTTATCATTTTTGCAATGGCGGTAGCTTTGCTGTCGTAGTTGTTTATAAAGTGCTGAGCTGGCTGTGTTTTATCATCAATTGATTGCATGGCCCATGCTTTTGCCACTAACCAATACAATACCAAATATGACCAAGAACGCTGGGACTTGTGTTGTTCTAT
Source organism: Psychrosphaera sp. (assembly GCF_982872775.1). NCBI lineage: Bacteria > Pseudomonadati > Pseudomonadota > Gammaproteobacteria > Alteromonadales > Pseudoalteromonadaceae > Psychrosphaera > Psychrosphaera sp. The sequence continues at coordinate 7,993 of NZ_CEYNSH010000002.1, forward strand.
TTGTCGTTTTTGTTGTTCCGATACCATCAGCTCTGCATACTCATCTATCAGTCTGTGATAATCCTTTTCTAGCCTTTCCCTACTCGTTTGTTTTGATAGCTCGACCGCCAACATAGCAATATCCCAAAACGCATGACCCACGCAGGCGTATTCAAAGTCGATGAGACCTATCGTTGTTTGTTCTTGCCAATTAGATACAAAAACGTTGCCGTCGGTTAAATCACCATGCAACAGGCTTTGTTCTAAGCCGCTACTTCCCACCTTGTTATTTCCGGAGCCTGTTGCGACTAATCCATCTGCAATACGCTGGCTGGGTTCTATTATGGTTTTGTTAAATGCTTTAATGAGTCTTTGGCTGTCAATCCTATGAGTCTCTCGCGCGCTGTTTTTCAATAATTCCGTTGCTTGTAGCGCATGATGTTCGATGGTTTGAGCCGACATGACCGCACCAATGAGTTGTGACAAGCCTTGTACGTCTTGATATTGAGCGACTTGGTGCAGCTCAAACAAGGCGTTGACGACTTGTTTGGTTTCTTGTGGGTTATCCAGATTAATAAATCGCTCGGTTGGCACTTGTGACAATGCGCCCCATTGTGATGATTTAAAAAATGCCTGAAAGGACTCGGTTTGTGTCTGATTCGATTTGTTGAGCCAGGCTTTTCGGGCAATCTTTTTGGTGCCTAATAAATAAGGTGTCAAAACAGTCTGGCAGTTGAGGCCTAACCGACCATCTTGATTTTGGTTTTTGAGTTTTGATAACAAAGACAACACTCTGTGTTCGGCGTCGTCTAGCTGTTTGAGGTACAAACAGCGCTGGTCGCGGTTGTCGGTGACTTTAAAGACTGGATTTCGAGCTGAGGTGACTGCTTCAATTTTTAAGTCAGAGTCCTTTGCGTTTGTAGTTAGGCTTGGGCTTTGAGGGCTTGGGCTATGGGTCTCAGCCTGATTGATAGGCGCACAATTCTGGCCTGGTACCTGACTAAACAGGTCTGCTTCGATAACCCAGGCCAATAACTCGTTTTGAAGGGACTCTAACGCACCACTTTTTTTCACTAGGTTTAAATACTCCCTTGTGCCACGTTTACAAATTCATTGTCGCTTTCTTTGCGCCATACACGATATCCCTGAACAGCTAATACTGTGTACACCACAAATAACGCTGCTGTCGGTAGATAGCCCATTTCTAAATATAAATAGAT